>CAYZWD010000159.1:0-3127 GCA_964482115.1 uncultured Acidiphilium sp.
CACTTACTCTTTACCCGAAAAAAACAAGCTTTCACCCGACGAAGCGCTCGTATATTCCGCGGTTATCAGAAGATTCGTCGCGGTTTTTTGCGAAGAAGAATGTATTGCGGAAAAAACCGAGTTGAGCGTTTCGCTAGGCGGCAAAGAGGATTATTCGTTAAAAGGCACGGTAATTTTGCAAGCGGGCTGGACTAAATACGACGGCGGCGAAAAGAAAGATAAAATTTTGCCCAACCTAAACGAAGGCGACGCAGTTAACGTAAACTTTGCGCCCGAAGAAAAACAAACCACCCCGCCGAAGCACTACACCATCGAAACGCTTAACAATTATTTAAAAAATCCGTTTAAAGACGAAAAAAGCAACGACGAAAACGACGAAGAAGAATACAAAGCGATTTTTAAAGGTTTAGAGCTGGGCACCGAAGCTACCAGAACCGGAATTATCGACAACGCTAAAAAAAGCGGATATATTTCACTCGAAAAAGACGTTTATAAAATACAGAACCAAGGCGTGTTTTTAATCGAGCAGCTTGAAAAAATGCACATCGTTATGGATAAGTATAAAACGAGTGAATTAGGTCAGGCGCTAAAACAAGTTTACCACGGAGAAATAACCATTAACCAAGCCGTGGAGCTTACTCAAAACACCATAACCGAAATTTTTGAAGAAGATAAAAAACACCCTAGCGGTTTTTACGGCGAAAAAATTGGCGTTTGTCCGCTGTGCGGCGGCGACGTAGTTCGCGGAAAATATTCTTACGGCTGCGCAAATTATAAAAACGGTTGCACCTTTAAAATCAATTTTACTATTTTAGGTACAAACCTATGCGTAAGCGAAGCGCGCGAACTGCTTGAAAACGGCGAAACTAAAAAACTTTCGTTTATATCGAAATCGGGCAAAAGCTTTGAAAGCAAACTTAAACTAAATAAATCAACAGGCAAAATTGAATTCGATTTTAGTAAATAAAATTGCCGTACGCCAATTTATAAAACGCAAAAAAAGAACGATGAAGTGTTTTAATTCTTATCGCTCTTTTTTTGTAATAATTTTTATTATTCAGTATTTTATGCGTGATTTTTAAGATTTTTACGCCACGCATAATTTTATTTTGCGCACAATTTTTAGGTTAATCGGCAAGCAAAGCGCAAGCTTCGTCCGCAAGCGCGGTAGGATCTTTAACCTGCATTCCCTCTATTATTTGCGCCAGACCAAGCAATACGCCGGATAGTTTTTTAAGCTTTTCTTTATCGTTTTCAAACAACGTTTTCACCTTTGAATAGATAGCGTGGTCTTTGTTTATTTCTAAAATTTTATTAGCCTTAACTTCGTTATTACCGTTAGGCATAGCGCTTAAAACCTTTTCCATTTCAAGCGATACTTCGCCCTCCGCCGTTAAGCAAACGGGATGATTTTTAATTCTGCCAGAAATTCTTACCTTAGAAACGCTATCACCTAACGCTTCTTTAATAAAATCGGATACGTCTTTATCGACCTCTTCAGCCTCGGCGTCGTCTATACCTAAATCGCCGCCCGAAACACTTCTAAATTGTTTATCGGCATAAGCGTTTATAAACTTAATTGCAAACTCGTCAACGTCGTCAACCATGCAAAGCACGTCGTACCCTTTTTCGGTAACTTTATCGAGTTGCGGCAAAAGTTTAACTCCCTCTACGCTACTGCCCGTAGCGTAATAAATATATTTTTGGTCTTCGGGCATTCCGTCGGTATACTCTTTAAGCGTAACGTATTTATCTTGCTTTACCGAATAATATAACAGCAAGTCTTGCAACACGTCCTTATTCATTCCAAAACCCTGATAAATGCCGAACTTAAGTTGTAAGCCGAACGCTTTAAAGAATTCTTCGTATTTTGCCCTATCGTTTTTAAGAAGATTTTCAAGCTCTTGCTTAATTTTCTTTTCAACCGAAGAGGCTATTGACTTAAGCGCGCGCGTTTGTTGCACCACCTCGCGCGAAACGTTCAAAGCAATTTCGGTATCGATAACGCCGCGAACGAAACTAAAATAATCGGGGAGCAAATCTTTGCATTTATCGGTTATAAGCACGCCGTTCGTGTAAAGCTTAAGCCCTTTTTCGTAATTTTTCGAATAGTAATTATAAGGCGCTTTTTTGGGAATAAACAATAACGCTTTAAACTCGACCGCGCCCTCCATCGTAAAATGCAAAGTTGAAAGCGGCTCTTCACTATCGAAAAACGAATCTTTATAAAACTCGTCGTATTCCTCTTGCTTAATTTGGTTTTTAGCTCTTTTCCAAAGCGGTTGCATGCTGTTTAAAGTTTCTAAACTTTCGCTCTTTTTAGGCTCTTCACCCTCGGGCACGTCGTAATCGTATTTAGTGCAAAGCATGCGAATGGGATAACTGATATAGTTGCTATATTTTTTAACGAGCGACTTCAAAGTGTATTCTTCTAAGAATTTCGAATAATCTTCGTCGTCGTCCTTTTTCAAAAACAAGATAATTTCGGTGCCGTTGGTTTGTTTTTCTGCCTCGCTTATTTCGTAACCCTCCGCGCCGGAGCTAACCCACTTATGCGCTTTTTCTTCACCGTAAGCCTTAGAAACTACTTCTACGCGCTCGCTAACCATAAACGCCGAATAAAAACCTACGCCGAACTGACCTATAATATTAATATCGTCCGCCTTAAGTTCTTGGTTATCCTTTTTGAAATCGGAAGAACCGCTTTTTGCAATAACGCCTAGGTTGTTTTCAAGCTCGGCCTCCGTCATACCTATACCATTATCGCTGATTTTTAAGGTTCTGTTTTGCTTATCCACGGCAAGCTCTATATAAAAATCGCCGCGGCTAAGCCCCGTTGAGCCAAGTTGCAAACTTTTAAAATACAACTTGTCTATCGCGTCGCTCGCGTTAGATAAAAGCTCGCGCAAAAATATCTCTTTATTAGTATAAATCGAATTGATCATAAGATCTAATACTTTTTGCGATTCCGCTTTAAATTTTTTCATTGCAAATACCTCCGCAATATTAAATTATTTTATTTTTTTTGCAATCGAGCGCCTAGTTTGTTAGCACTCAACCGTTTTGACTGCTAATATTTTATACCCGCAACCGTTTTTTGTCAAGAGTTTTTACACGCTTTTTATAC
>CAYZWD010000160.1:0-3092 GCA_964482115.1 uncultured Acidiphilium sp.
ATCAGCAGTACGGTTTTTTTGTTTTCGTTTAACCCGAGTGCTGTTTTTGCCTCTTTCGGCGTGATATTTTCTAAAAAACCGAGCGAATACGGAATGCCTAGCGGGTGTAGTTTTTCTTTTTTAAGTCCGCCCTGCGCGCACGCCTCTACTAAATCGGGGTGCGGCACTATATATTCGTCTACGTCCGTTTCGCAAATAAAGGGTATAACGGTATAATCGGTCATAACCGCAACGGTCGGCGGCAAGTTTATGCCTTTGCGTTTCATTGCGGTAAGCGTTTCCATCGGGTAAAGGTGAGTCATCACTATTGCGTCGTAATCGTTTTGCTGCAAATACGGCGCAAGGTGTTTAATCATTTTTGTGTTTACGTAATATATGGGAGAGCGTTTTACACATTTGCCAAGCAACTGAGCCGCCTTATACGCGCAACCGAACGCGAGCGGTGCGGTTTGTACGGTTTTAACGTACAACTGAGCTACTCTGTGCGCGGTTTTTTCGCTTGCCAAAGTTAAATAATCAAAAACGAGCGCGTAATGTCCTTGCTTTTCAAACTGTTCCTTGAGTGCGTTGGCGGCAGCGTCGTGCCCGCCCCCCGTTTTGCACGATAAAAGAAGAATTTTCATAATAATCACCGTTAAAAAAGTAGTTTTAAAGGCGTAAACGCGTTTAAGTTACGCTTTTTTAATAAATAAAAGCTTTACGCTATAAGGCGCTTGCTTTTTAAAAATAGCTTCTAGCTCGTTAAAAAGTTTGCTTAAAACTATCGCCGTTACGGCGGTAAAGGTTATAAAAACCCAAAAGTCGGCTAAAAAAACCAATACGGCGTTGCAACAAACGTAAGCCGCCGCCGTGCGCAAAGAGTTGGGGTTTATAATTATTATTACCGAAAAAAACAATAAAAACGCGGCTAAACAAATTGCGGCTATAAGGTGGGCGCGCGTACCCAAAAGCACCCCGAAACTTACGGCAATACACTTGCCGCCTTTTTTTAGCCCGAAAAAGGGCGAAAAAGCATGCCCCAAAACGGGCGCGAGCGCTACGGGGATAAACCACGCCGTGGTTGTCGGCATAAACATCGCCGCGGCGTATACGGGCGCAAACCCCTTAAATATTTCAAGCGACAGCGCCGCTATTCCGCACCAAAACCCGCCGTATTTAAAAGCGTTAAACGTGCCGGGGTTTTTATCGTCGCTAAGCTCGGTAATATTTACGTGTTTTACTACCTTAGGAATAAAATAAGCAAAAAGCAGCCCGCCCGAAAAATATCCTATAATTATGCATAGCGCGTAATTAATAAAAAACCAATTTACGTGCGCCGCGTTTTCGGTTGAAAACAAAAAGCTAAAAAATAAATTTTTCATGTTAAAATTTTGTTGAACTGCGCGATAATCGACCTATAGCGCGGTTTTTATTTTTTCAAATATACCATAAGCACGGCTACGTCCGCGGGGTTAACGCCCGAAATGCGCGCCGCTTGCCCTAAACTTAACGGGCGAATTTGCGCTAGTTTTTCTTTTGCTTCTAGCCTGAGTCCGTCAATTTTAGAATAATCTATATCGTCGGGCAAAAGCTTGCGTTCCAGCCGCTGCGCTTTTTCGATTTCGCGGTTTTCTTTTTCTAAATAGCCCGAATACCTCACTTCGGTTTCAACGCTGTCAAGCAAATCCCACGGAAAGTCTTCCAAAAGGTCGCAAGCCGATTTAATGCGTTCTACGGGCACGCCGCGCAAAATTAAATCGTGCAGTTTAACGCCGCCTTTGGGTGCCGTGCCGCCGCTAGCCAAAATAAGCTCGCCGGCGATTCGTTCGGGCAGGGTAAAGTTAAGTTTTTCGTAAAGCGCGGATTTTTGTTCGCGTTTTTTATTAAAAAGCTCGTAGCGTTCGTCTGAAATAAGCCCGACTTCTCTTCCGAGTTCGGTAAGACGGAAATCCGCGTTGTCTTGCCGCAAGAAAATGCGGTGTTCCGCACGCGAAGTCATCATTCGGTAAGGCTCGTTAGTGCCCTTTGTTACTAAGTCGTCTATAAGCACGCCGATATACGCTTGGTCGCGCCGCAAAACGAAGGGCGGAAGCCCGCGCACGCTTAGCGAGGCGTTAAGCCCCGCCATAAGTCCTTGAGCCGCAGCTTCTTCGTATCCGCTGGTGCCGTTGATTTGCCCCGCGCTGTAAAGCCCCTTGATTTTTTTAAACTCTAGGGTGGGCAGAAGGTCTAAACTGTCTATGCAGTCGTATTCGATGGCGTAGGCGTAGCGCATAATTTCGCAATTTTCAAGCCCGACAATCGAATGGTAAATTTGTTCTTGCACGTCGTGCGGGAGCGAGGTGGACATTCCTTGAACGTAAAGCTCGTTGGTATCCGCGCCCTCCGGTTCTAAAAAAATCTGGTGGCGGTCTTTATCTTTAAAGCGCTCTACTTTGGTTTCTATCGAAGGGCAATACCTAGGTCCTGTGCCTATAACCGTGCCGTTATACAGCGGCGAACGGTGCAAGTTTTCGCGTATTATATCGTGAGTTTTTTGGTTTGTGTAGGTTAAATAGCACGGCGTTTGGTTTTGCGGAACGCCGCTCGATTCGAACGAGAACGGATAAACGTGTTTTTCGCCCTCTTGAATTTCGCATTTAGAAAAATCTACCGTTCTTTTGTCTATACGGGCGGGTGTTCCCGTTTTAAAGCGGCGAACTTTAAACCCTAGATTCATTAGGGAGGCTGTAAGCTCGGTTGCGGGGGCAAAGCCCGAAGGTCCGCTTTTTTGCAACCACTCGCCCGCCAAAATATGGCTGTTTAAATAAACGCCGGTGCAAAGAATAACGGTTTTTGCTCGTAACGTGCCGCCGAAAGTGGTTTTAACGCCGCAAACGTGCCCGTCTTCGCACAAAATTTCGCTCGCTTCGCATTGTAAAACATGCAAATTAGGCGTGTTTTCAAGCGTTTTTTTCATTTGCGTATGATAAACGTTTTTATCCGCCTGAGCACGCAAAGAATGCACCGCCGCACCCTTTCCGAGGTTAAGCATGCGAATTTGCAGCATGGTTTTATCTATCAGCTTGCCCATTTCGCCGCCGAGCGCGTCGATTTCGCGAACCAAATGCCCC
>CAYZWD010000161.1:0-3087 GCA_964482115.1 uncultured Acidiphilium sp.
ACGTAATATTCTTCTAAGCCGATTTTATTCTTTTTTATTTCGATTACGCCGCATTGATTTTTTAATAAAAATTCAACAATATCTTCAACCTCGTTTTCACCGTAAATCTGCAAATATTCGCCGCTCGTTTTTACGCAAGAAAACCGTCGTTGTAATAAAACTAAAGCTTTTTGGTCGTCCGTAGTTTTTAGTGTGGTTAGGTTGCGGCTGCGGTTTTCTAAATCTTTGGCAGAAAGTTCGGCAATCATTTTGCCTTGGCGTATAATTCCGTAATGCGTGGCTATTTTTTCAAGTTCGCCTAAAATATGCGAAGATATTAAAACCGTGCAACCGTAATTTTGGGTTATATCCGTTAAGATTTCGCGCATTATTTTCATGCCGTCGGCGTCTAAACCGTTGATGGGTTCGTCTAAAATCAAAAGGGCGGGGTTGCCTAAAAGCGCCATCGCTATGCCTACGCGTTGCTTCATTCCCAGCGAGCAGTTTTTGAATTTTAGGTTAGCCTCGTTTTCCATTCGCACTATTTTAAGCACGCGGTTAATATCTTCTTCGCGATTTTTTACGCCTAGGTTTATCGCTTGCATTAAAAGGTTTTGTTTTACGGTGGAGTATGGAAAGCACCCCGCGTTTTCTATAAGCGCGCCCACGCGCATTCTTACGCCGGGGTGATCGTGCTTTTCGTTAAACAATTTAATTTTTCCGCTATCTGGCACTAAATGCCCGCAAATAAGTTTTTCGGTTGTAGATTTACCGCTTCCGTTTTCGCCTATAAATCCGTATATGCTACCTACGGGCACGGTCATGTTTAAACCGTTAACGGCGTACATTCCGCGGAAACTTTTTTTAAGATTTCTTATTTCGATTGCGTTCATGATCGCAGCTCCTTTTTGGTTTTGCTTGCACATTTTAACAAAAAAAGATTAAAAAAACGCAAAATTCGTGTTTGCGTTAGGTTATAAGTTTGTAAAAGAATTGTTAACGCGTTAACGCTCGGCGTTAGATTCGTTAGTCGTCGCCGCCTTTTTAGCGCTATAATTTTTTTGTTTAACCGTTAGAGAGCTTAACTAATTAAGTTTTAATTAAACGTTTTTTTGTATATAGCTAAATAGTTGTTTGCAAAATTTGAATTTTATGTTAAAATAGATTCAAATAAAATTGTAAAATTGCAATTATTGCAAAAAAATTGCAATTTACTAACGGATAAAGGAGCATACGAAATGTCAAACACGATAAGAATTCAAGACGACTTATATATGCACGTCAACAAAGAATGGATGGACAGCGCGGTTATCCCCGCGGATAAACCTGCCACGGGCGGTTTTATCAATATCGATCAAGACGTTGAAAAGCTTATGATTAGCGATTTTAACAAAATGGCAAACGGCAAGATAGACGTGCCGGACGCCAACGTTCAAAAGGCGGTAAATTTGTTTAAGCTAGCCAAAAACGTTAAAAGGCGCAACAAAGAGGGAATAAAGCCCGTTTTAAAGGATTTAGATAAAATCTATAAGTTAAAAAACGTTTCGGATTTAAACAGGAAACTTAAAGAATTCGTGCTAACTAACGCGGAGCTGCCTTTCGGCGTAGGGGTGGATAGCGATATGAAAGATACTTCTCGCTATTCGTTTTCGCTGCGCGGACCTTCTACCATTTTGCCCGATACCACTTATTATAAAGAGGAAATGAAAGCGCAGCACGACGCGCTTTTGGGCGTTTGGTCGCAAATGACGGCGGAGCTTTTAAAACGCACGCCTTTAACCGAAGACGAGCAAAAAACCTACTTGCAAAACGCAATTAAGTTCGACGAGATAATCGCGTCGCTAGTAAAAAGCAGCGAAGAATGGTCTGAATACGTAAAAAGTTACAATCCTATGCCTGCTCGTCGCGTTTGCACTCTTTTACGCCCTATAAAATTCAAAAAGTTGTTAATCGGTTTATACGGCGAGCGTATTCCCGAAACTATTATAGTTGCAGAACCTCGCTTTTTAAAAGGTTTTAGCATCTTGTTTAACGAAGAAAATTTCGAGCTTTACAAGGCGTGGGCGTACGTTAACACCTTGCTTTCCGCTTGCGGCTATTTAAGCGAAGAGCTTCGCGAGCTTTCTTCGGCTTACAGAAAAGTTTTAACGGGAGTAAACGAACTTCCGTCTATCGAAAAACAAGCTTATAGCGTGGCTTCGAGGTTTATTGCCGAGCCTGTCGGGCTTTATTACGGCAGAAAATATTTCGGCGAAGAGGCTAAAAAAGACGTCGTTGAAATGGTTCACGAAATTATCGACGCGTATAAGGTTCGCTTAGAGCATAACGAAATTTTGTCTGAAGAAACCAAGAAAAGGGCGATTTTAAAACTAGATAAAATCGTTGTAAAAATGGGTTATCCCGACGAATGCAGTAAGGTTTACGATAAAATATCGTTCGGTCCGCGCGCTTCGTTTTACGGTGCGTATAAAGAAATTTTAGCCGTGCATATCGCCGATAATTTCGAAAGGCTTTGGAAACCCGTCGATCGCACGGAATGGGTTATGGCGGGGCACGTCGTAAACGCTTGCTACAATCCTACTTCTAACGATATAACTTTCCCGGCGGCTATTTTGCAAAAACCGTTCTATTCGATTAATCAGTCTAGAAGTGAAAACTTGGGCGGTATCGGCGCGGTTATCGGGCATGAAATTTCGCACGCGTTCGATAATAACGGTGCAAAATGCGACGAAAACGGCAATTTGAACAATTGGTGGACTAAGGAAGATAATAAAAAGTTCGTTCAAAAAACCAAAGCCATGATTAAGGAGTTCGAGGGTATCGAGTTAGAGTGGGGCAAGGTTAATGCGGCGTTTATCGTTAGCGAAAACATTGCCGATAACGGCGGTATGGCTGTAACGTTAGAAATAATGTCCCATATGAAAGACGCGGATTACGCGGCTTATTTCCGCAACTGGGCGCGCGTTTGGAGCTTGAAAGGTCGCCCCGAATATTTGAAATTATTGTTGCAAATAGACGTTCACGCCCCCGCGTATTTGCGTGCGAATATGCAACCCCGAAACTTTAACGAATGGTATCAAACTTTCGGCGTAAAACCCACGGATAAAA
>CAYZWD010000162.1:0-3065 GCA_964482115.1 uncultured Acidiphilium sp.
CACGATGTCGCCATCACGGGATTTTGAGTCCCGCGCGTCTGCCAATTCCACCACACCGGCAAAAAAGTGATTAAAAACAATTGCAATATGTTAAAAAATGTGGCATAATATATAAGGTTATATCGCGCTTGTTTTTTTAAACGCATATATAATAACACAAAATTTTGTTTATTGCAAGAAATTTTTTGCTAAAATCAGGTTTTTTTATGGAAAATTTAGTTTTAATCGACGGCAACAGCGTTTTATACCGCGCGTTTTATGCAACTCCGTATTTAACCACGGCTTTAGGCGAGCCCACTAACGCGGTTTTCGGTTTCGTTAATATGCTTTTAAAAATTATTTCGGAGCTAAAACCTAAATATATACTCGTCGCGTTCGACCGAAAAGAGCCGACTTATCGCCATTTGGCGTATGCGGGGTATAAGGCGCAACGCAAACCAATGCCCGAAGATTTGATTCCGCAAGTAGAGTTGGTTAAAAAAACGCTCGACGCGATGGGAATTGCCCGCTACGAATGCGCGGGGCTAGAGGCTGACGATATTATAGGCTCGGTAGCGAAACGCTTTACGGTGCCTACGGTTATTATTACCGGCGATAAGGATAGTTTTCAGCTTGTAGACGAAACGACTAGCGTTTATTTTACACGCAAGGGTATTTCTAATTTAGAAATTTACAACGCACAAAATTTTAAAGAAAAAGTAGGTATAAACCCCGTTCAAATTATCGATTTAAAAGCTTGCATGGGCGATTCTTCGGATAATATCCCCGGAATTAAGGGTATAGGCGAAAAGGGGGCGCTTGCGTTTATTCAAACCTACGGCTCGGTGGAGGGGTTATACGAGCACGTAGACGAGCTTAAGGGAAAAACTAAAGAAAAGGTAGTTTTGGGAAAAGACGACGCGTTTATGTCGAAATATTTAGCCACTATTAACGTTAGCGCCGATATTCCGCTTTCGCTTGACGATTTGGTTTTTAATTATCCGTTCCCCGAAAAAACGCGAAAATTCTTTTTGGCGCTAGAATTCGTTATTTTTTCTAAAAAGAAAATTTACGCCGCGCCCACGGATTCAGACGAGGTAAACCACGCTACCGTTCACGAAAAAAGTATAATAAACGACGGCGAATCTTTTAAAAATAACGAAATAATTAAAAGCGACGATAACGAATGCGATACGACGAAAATCGAAACCGATGAAAACGACGAGCTTAATGAAAACGTGGCGGGCGGCAATAAAATACCCGCGCCTAAGCGTAAAATCAGTTTAACTGGCGTAAAAGAGGCTTGCGATTTAATTTCTGAGTTAAAAGGGAAGGTGTTGGCTCTGTTTTTTGGCGAAAACGTTTATTTGTCGGATGGCGAAAACGAATATGAGATTTCGGTTAAAAACGGCTTGCTTGGCGACGGCGTTAGTTTCGAAGAGGCGTTAACGGTTTTAAACCCATTGCTATTAGGCGAGCAAAAGCTTATAGTTTTCGATAAAAAAGCGTTAAAAAGGCAGCTTAAAACCTACGGTTTTTGCTTTGACGCCGATTGTGACGACGTTTTGCTTTTGAAATATATAGTTGATTATACTCAGCGCGAACTTTCCGCCGAGGCTTGCATAGAGCGGGCGGGCGGCGATTTGAGTTACCCGGCTTTTTCGCTTTATTGCATGTGTGAGAGATATAAAGAAAAATTAAAACTGCAAAACTGCGAAAAAATTTATAGCGAAATAGAACTTCCATTGTGCGATATTCTTTTCGATATGGAGCAAAACGGGTTTAAGGTTGACGGCGACGCGCTAAAAGAGGCTTCGGAGGTTTATAAAAAGCGAATAAACGCCGTTACGGAAGAAATTATGCGGCTTGCGGGGTGCTCTTTTAACTTGAATTCACCAAAACAACTAGGCGAGGTTTTATTCGATAAACTCGGGTTAAAGCATGGCAAAAAAACAAAAAACGGTTATTCTACCAGCGCGGAGGTTTTAGAGGGGCTAGAAGACGAGCATCAAATAATTCCGCTTATATTAAAATATAGGCAGCTTCAAAAGCTTTATTCAGGGTATATAGAGGGTTTTCGTCCGCTTATAGATAAAACCACGGGGCTTATTCACACCGTGTTTAATCAAGCGGTAACGTCTACGGGGCGGCTTTCTTCGAAAGAACCGAACTTGCAAAATATTCCCGTAAGAGACGAAGAGGGCAAAGAGCTTCGAAAATTTTTTATTCCGCGCGCGGCGGACGGCGTTTTGGTTTCTGCCGATTATTCGCAAATAGAACTTAGGCTTTTGGCGCATTATTCAGGTTGCTCGGAACTTATTCAAGCCTTTTGTGAAAACCGCGATATTCACGCGATAACAGCGGCTCAAGTGTTCGGCGTTGAGTTATCCGACGTTACCGAGTCGCAAAGAAGAAACGCTAAAGCTGTAAACTTCGGCATAATTTACGGCATAAGCGAATACGGTTTATCTAAAAACTTAAAAATTCCCGTAAAAACCGCGGCGGAATACATTAACAGATACTTCGAAACTTACCCCGCGATTAAAGAATATATAAATAGCAACGTTGAGTTTGCTAGAAAGAACGGCTACGTTAGCACGGATTGGGGCAGAAGGCGCGTTATTCCCGAAATAAATTCGCCTAATTATAACTTGCGTTCGTTTGGCGAGCGAGCCGCTATGAACATGCCTTTGCAGGGTACGGCGGCGGATATTATTAAAATAGCTATGATTAAAGTTCACGCAAGGCTTAAAGCCGAAGTTCCGAACGCAAAATTGATTTTGCAAGTGCACGACGAACTTATCGTAGACTGTGCTAAGGCTGACGAGCCCGCCGTTATTAATATTTTGCGCGAAGAAATGGAGGGGGCGGCTAGTTTATCAGTGCCTCTAACGGTTAGCGTTTCTAGCGGAAAAAATTGGTACGACGCTAAATAAAAGATTGGTTCGATGAAATACAAAGGCTGCGCCAAAAAAATTATGCGTGGCATAAAAACTTTTAGAATCGCGCTTAAAATAAGCGTTTTTAGGAATTGTTACACATGAGAATAGCTATTACCGGCGGGATTGGAAGCGGCAAGTCTGCCG
>CAYZWD010000163.1:0-3036 GCA_964482115.1 uncultured Acidiphilium sp.
CTCTAAAAAGGCTGAAACCAAAAAGGCAGAAGTAAAAGAGGTTACGGCTAAAGCTAAAAAAGTCGGCGAAAAAGAAGTAAAAGAGGCTAAAGCTAAAAAAGCTGAAGATAAAAAAACAAAAGCCGAAGATGTTATTGAGGCAAAATCCGCCAAAAAAGTTAAACCTACGGAGGTTGTTGAACCCGTAGCGGAAGTTAAAGTTGAAAACGTTGAGGTAATCGAACCCCTTAAGGCGCTTGAACCTACCGAAGTAGCGCCCGAAAAAACGGCGGAACAAACGGCGGAAGAATCAGCCGAAACGAATGCGGAAAACGAGAATTCTTCTAGCGAAACGGTTACCGAAACGAAAGAGGAAAGCTCCACCGAAACGCAAACGGAAAGCTCCACCGAAACGGCTTCCGCAATACCCACGGAAAGCGAAAGAGCTACCGAAAACGCCACCGAAGAACCTACCGAAAAACCCGAGGAAAAAGCTCCCGAAAAGCCCGAGGAAAAAACCAAGTTAGACCCGACCGAAAACGCCGAACTCCTAAGCAAAATAGCAACCAAGCGTGCGCGCAAGCTGATTTACGCGCCCAAAGAGGCGATTTACGAGGTTACGGGCATAAAAATAGAGGTGGACGGCAAGAAAAACGACAAAGGCGTAAAGGTTAAAGACATTTTAGAGGCTGAAATTAAAGAGGGCTTAAAACTAGGTTACTTAGATAAATACGACGGCTTAAAGACCTCTGAAATAAAAGAAGAATACGAAAACGACACCGTTTGGGAAATTGCCGAGCAAGAATTTAAAAAGATGGGCTTGCTTTTAGACGGCGACAAAATTAAGGTTTACGTTTTCGACTGGACGGGCACCGGCTGCCACCACGTGGGATATATTCCCGACGATAAGGCGGCTGAACTTATCCCCTACCTTGCCGATATGGATAAATACAGCTTCGATTTAGACGGAATAATAACCGGCGGAAAAAGCAAAACCGTTACAAAAGATCCGAAAACCGGCAAAATTACCATAACCAAGGGTAAGGACGGCGGCTACGGCATCGACCTAGACGTAACGATTTTAAACCGTAAAGACTAATTTTCCGTTCTCGCATTTACTAAATTACGCTAACAACCTAACTTATAAAATCGCATTAATAAAAATAACCCGCCCGCGCATAAACAAGCGCGGGCTTTTTGATTGTTTTTGCCGCCGTTAGGCTCTAAACAAATTCGGCTATTGCGTTTATTTTTTTGTGTTTTTTAGCAATTATGCTTAATAATTTTTGAATTTATCACAAAACGAACATGAGTTTTAAAAACATGCAAAAAAACACTTGCCTTTTAAATTAATTTTTGCTACAATAAAACCACAAAACACGGAGGTATAAAACACGATGAAAAAATTAAGCAAAATCTGCGCGATCGCGCTTACTCTGGTTATGGCGCTTTCTTTAGTAGCGTGCGCAAACACCTATCCCGCAATCAAAAAAGCTTTCGAGGCGGAAGGCTATAAACAATCTGAAACGATTGAAGAGCTTACTTCTAGCTTTAAAGCAATAACCAACAACGACGGCAAAGAAATTGCAGTAACTGCTCACGCGTTCGTTAAAGCGGCTAAAACGGCGTTCATTCTTGAATTTAAGGCAACGGACGACATGATTGATTACTACAAGAACAACAAAATGGTTCGCGACGCCGTTGCTGCGATAGCAAACGACGAAGACGCAAAATCCTTCTATAACAGCTTAGTAGAAGCAGGCTTTGCAAACGGCAACTGCATGCTCGTTCCCCTTAGCGGCGGCGACGCTCTTACCGAAATGACCACTATCATGAAAAACGCGAAATAATACTTTTTTTGAACTCAAAAACGCGGGGCTTTGCTGAAAAGCACCCCGCGTTTTTTTGTGCTTTTTTCTTTTTTTCGAAGCGCGTGTCACTCGGTCATCATAAGCGAGCGAGTTTTTAATCGCGAGCCGAACTGCGTTAGCAGCGCCGCCCCGCTGCGGGATCTCGGCTAGAACTGCGACGGACCTCGCCCGCCTTGTGCTTTAGAATAAGCGCCGCAAAAATGCGGCATTTCGCCCAAAACGATAGAGCAAAAAACTATTCCTCCCTCTCCACACATAATAATTAACAAAAAAGCCGCAAACGCGCCTTAACGATACAATAAAAAAAGCCTTATTTTGTTCGCGGGGCTATCTGCTTATATTGCAAAACTGCCGCCTAGCGCAAATTTAATAAGGCTTTTTATTCATTTTTTAAAACTCAACGTTAATAACGTCAATTATAATACTTTTGCACTGCCCGCAAAAGCAACGCACCGTTTATTTACCGTTTTTTTACAACTTTTTAATTAAACGCCGCGTTTTACCCTTTCAAAAATCACTTCTACCCAAAAGATAATCGACTGAAACGTCAAAATAATCGGCAATTTTAACTACGTTTTCTAAATTAGGCTCTGCAGTTCCGTTTTCGTAGCGGATGTATGACGGCTGAGCCATACCCAAAAGGTTAGCCATTTCGCGCTGAGTTACTTTATTTAGCTTTCTTTGCTCTATTAACCTTTTTTGAAAAATAACCATCGACTGCACCATTCAATTTGACAAATTATAGCACATTGCTATATAATCGTATAAAAATATAGCAACACGCTATCAAAATAACCGTAGTAATGCGGCACACTATTAAAACGCTTAAAAAAATTTATTGCCTTACGGCGAAGGAGAAAAACTCTTATGAAGAAGGTTTGGTCACTTTTATCAACCATAGCGCTATGTTTATTGTTAACGCTATCACTTTGCGCGCTTGCCGCGTGCGGGCAAAAGCCTAGCGGCGGAACTAGCGGCAACAGCTTTAGCGGCGGAAGCTTTAGTAGCAGCGACGGCGCAAGCGGCGACAGTAGCAGCGGCGGAGAGCAAAGCTCTAGCGGCGGCGAGCAAGGCGGCGAACAAGAGTGCACTCACGCCTACGGCGAATGGACTACCACGACCGAGCCCACCTGCACTAAAGCGGGCGAAAAATCGCGTTCTTGCACCCTATGCGGCGACATCCAAA
>CAYZWD010000164.1:0-3026 GCA_964482115.1 uncultured Acidiphilium sp.
GGTAAATCGACCTTTATAAACATAATCGCGGATAAATTAAGCTACGACGAAGGCGAGGTTTTGTGGTTGCCCGGTATAAGAAAAGGCTACCTCGATCAGCACGCCACGCTGGACGGTTCACTTACGGTTATGCAATATTTAACGCAGGCGTTCGATTATCTTTACGATTTAGAAAAGCGGCTTAACGAGCTTTACGAAAGCATGGCTACCCTAGAGGGCGAAGCGCTGGATAAAGCCATTCGCCGCAGCTCGCGCATGCAAGAAACGCTTGAAAACGAGGGCTTTTACGATTTAGATTCTAAGGTTAAAAAGGTAGCTAACGGCTTAGGCGTTAATTTTATAGGATACGATACGTTAATAAGCAGGCTTTCGGGCGGCGAGCGCGCAAAACTTATGCTTTCAAAACTTTTGCTTGCTGAACCCGATATAATGCTTTTAGACGAGCCGACTAACTTTTTGGATATCGAGCACGTAGACTGGCTTATTAAGTTTTTAAATTCGTTTAAAAAGACGTTTATAGTAATTTCGCACGACGTTAAGTTTTTAAACGCCGTTTCGCAGTTTATAGTCAATATCGAAAACGGAGCTATTAAAAAATATTCGGGCAACTACGATAAATATTTGGTTCAGCACGAAATGAACGCTAAGCAATACGAAGAAGAATATAACCGCCAGCAAGAGCAGATTAAAAAACTTCAAACTTATATAGACAAAAACTCCTCGCGCGCGGCAACGGCGGGCATGGCTAACGCCAGAAAAAAACAGCTTGCCAAAATAGAGGTTATGCAAAAGCCCGTTACCGTGTACGACGCGGAATTTTCTTTCCCCGAAATCGAGCTTAACACTAAGGATTTGCTAGACGTTAAAAATCTTAGCGTAGGTTACGGCTCGCCCATATTGCCGCCCATAAATTTGCATATGCGCTCGGGCGAAAAGCTGTGGGTGCGCGGAACTAACGGTATAGGCAAAAGCACGCTTATAAAAACGCTTATGCGCAAAATTCCCGCGCTCGGCGGATTTTTCACCTTTCACGGCGGAATAAAAATCGCTTATTTAGAGCAAGATTTAAATTTTGGCGAAAGCTTAATTACCGCTTCGCAATACTATTCGGGTTTTTATCCGCGCGCCAACCCAAAAGAGGTGCGCTCGGAGCTTGCAAAAGTGGGGCTACGCGGCGAACTTGCGATAAAACCGCTAAAATCTATGAGCGGCGGCGAGCAAATACGCGCTAAACTTGCCGTGCTTTGCAAAACGCCCAGCAATCTTTTAATTTTAGACGAGCCCACCAATCATTTAGACGTAAAAGCGAAAAACGCGCTAAAAAAGGCGCTTTTAAGCTATCAAGGCGCGCTTATTCTCGTTTCGCACGAGGAAGACTTTGCCGAGGGGCTTTGCACTTCCGTAACGCTTTTGCGCGATTGATTTTATAGCGGCTAAGTCGCCGAAGCGCCCCTTTTATTATAAAGCGGGCGTTTTTTTATTGCAAAAAAACCAAAAAAGTAATATAATTGTAAAAATAGGTGATAGCCGTTATAAAACCGCAAGTTTTTTAAAAACAATTTATAAACTTTGCCAAACTCGGTAAAAATTACTCGGTGAGATTATGGATAGAGAGCTTATACAAACGCTAAAAAACCTCAAACAAAAAACGGGCATCGAAATGGATATATATTCGGGCTCTAAAGAATATTTATATTCTTCGGGCGAAAAAATACCGTTTACGCCCTCCGCCAAGCAAACGGACGGCTATTGCGATAAAAAGCAAAACTTAACGGTATTCCGTTTCCGCTATAAAAAAGATTACTATTTCGGGGTAATTCGCGGGGCGAGCTCGGTCGAGCATAACTACGCTCTTTTAATTTGCGGGCATTTGGAAAACAGCGGCGTGCAAGAAGATTCGCTGCCCAAAGCCGACTTTTTACGCGGAATAGTTTCGGGCGAGTGTAGCGGCATGCAGATTATGAAGTATATGCGTAAATTTTCCGTTCCGCCCGTGCAGTGCTACGTTATGTGCGTTGTAAGCGAGGGCGCTTACGCCGAAGAAATCTCCGACTTTTTAGAAAGTTACGCCATAAACGGGCTAGATACCCCCGTGGTATTCAGCGATAACTGCTGCGTTTTCGTTAAATATTTAGCGGGAGAGGCGGATATGGAATATCAATCGCCCGCAGACTTTGCCGAAATATTCGTGCAGTCGCTGTTCGAAGAAACGGGCGTGCGCGTGCAAGTGGGCGTCGGCGGCACGGTAAGAAGTTTGTCGGACGCGTTTCAGTCGTATTCGCAGGCGGACGGAGCGCTTAAAATAAGCAAGCTTTTCAATTCCGATTCGCGCGTGCATTCTTATAAAGAATTCATTTTGTTTAAAATGTTAGAAGAATTGCCCGCCGCAAAAATCAATTCGTATTTCGATATGCTTGCGGACGAAGAATCGCGCGAGCTGCTTGCCGACGAAGATATGATGCACACCGCCGAAGAATTTTTAAACAATAACCTCAACGTTAGCGAAACGGCGCGCAAACTTTATATGCACCGCAACACGTTAACTTACCGCCTAGATAAAATAGCTAGGGTTACGGGGCTCGATATCCGCAACTTCGGCGACGCGGTTACCTTTAGGCTAAACACCTTGCTTTATAAAATAATCAATAAAAAATAGGCGTTTAATAATTAGAAACTGCGCCTTTTTCGGGGGGCTTTTATGAAAAAAAGCAATCACGCAAAAAAAATAATAAGCTACGCGCTGTGTTTCGTTTTGGGCGTCGTCGTTTTTTCGGCGGGGTGGCTAATCGGTTATTTTTCGCAAAATAAAAGAACGCGTTCGTTAGAGTTTTTTCTTAACAACTACGATAACTATTACTTAGAAACGCGCGAGGACGCGGGCGGCGATTTAACCAAAATTTTAGCAGACGCGCTTTTAGATAAATATTCCGAATATTACACCGCGGAAGAATACGCCGCCGAAACTAAAGCCTCTCACGGCGAAAAAAAAGGTTTGGGAATTACGTTTTTAAGCGACTTTTCTATTT
>CAYZWD010000165.1:0-3016 GCA_964482115.1 uncultured Acidiphilium sp.
GCATTACCGAATTCGCTCTGTTTACGTTGCGCAACAATATTTTTTGCAACGCGAACGACGAAACGAAATCTAGCGGCGTAGTAGATTTTAAAACCTCGCTTGCGCTTTGCTCACACGCGGCAAGCACCGCCGAGTTTTGAAATTTTGACGACGTTAAAAAATATTCGGCAAGACCTACGGCGTTTTCATGCACGCCCTTTCCGAACAATATTAGATTGCAAAACGAAAGTTCGGGATACCACCCGCTTTGTTGCGCTATTTTTTCAATGCCCTCGTATACCGTTTTTCCACTCGAAGTAATAACGGCGTCCGTATTGCCGGCGGCGTAATCACCCGCTTGAGGTACGGCAATTTGCGCGGTGATTTGATATTCGTCGTTTTCGTAATCTACGCCGAGCGCAACTATTATAGCCGTTTTTTCAATATCTATAAGCTGAAAATCGTTGGTAAAATATAAAAGAGCAACGAAACCGAAAAGTATAACCAAAATTTTTGCTCTGCGATAATTCAAATCGGTTCACCCCCGTTATTTTCGCCAATCACGCCCCGCTCGGAATTTTGCCGCTTAAAGCAACCTTTTAACCCAAGCAAAGGCAAAAAATACCCGCAAATTATAAAAAACGGAGCTAAATTATTTTGGTAAAATTCAATTATAAAACTTAGTTTACTTGAAAACATTGCAACGCAAACCAGCAACAACGCGTTAACTATTATCGAAGGAACTAGCGTCTTACCCGTTTGAAAAGCTCTGCCGAAACATTTAACCGAGGCGCAAACCGGCACGGATATAGCAAACACGCCCGAAATCATAAGCATAAAAAGAGCCAAATAATCGAACCTACCAACGTTTATAAGCGTAACGCTAAAAATACTAACCGAGCTTAACGCCGTTTTTTCAAGCGGCGCAACAGTATAAAAAACGGCGTAAAAACAAACGTAAAAAATCAAGGTAAACACCGCAGAAACTGCGTAACAAATAAAAATTTTACGCGCGGTGTTTTTTTCGTTTTTAAAATGCCCGCAAAACATAATAAAATATATAGCGTCGTTAAACCAAAAAGTATTTTTTAGCGCGCAAGTCACTTCTCGCTTACCGCTTCCGTAAAAAACTGGCAAAAGATTACCAAAGTCGCTAGAACCCACCGTTAAATAAAACACGATAAGCATACCCGCAATCGTTATAGGCGCGGCAATTTCAGAACATCTACCTAAAACTTTAAGCCCTTTTACAGCTATATAAAAAGTTAGCGCGAATACCGGGAAAAATATTTCCGAACGCGGCATGACCTCGTAAAAGCCGGACTCTACTAAATATTTATATTCGCAAAGCGGAATAAACGCCCTAAGCAAAAAGAAAATAGCGTAAACGAAAAATACGGCGCGCGCAAAACCTTTTGAATAATCTTTAGTTAAAATATCAAAAAACGGAAGATAATCACGCCGCTTTGCATAAAAAATAAATAAAGAGATAAGCAAAATATCGGCTAAAAACAGCAAAACGACGGGTATCCAAAGTTTTTCACCGCAAAATGCGGCGAATGCCGAAGGCGCGCTTATTATTTTTATTAGCGGCAAAAAAGCTATAAAAAACGTAGCCACTTGCCGCGATTTTATATCGTTCCTTATCATAAAACTCCTTAAAAAACAAAAAACTATTCTTTTACGTCTTTAATTTTTATTCGGCGGCGGTTCTTACTTTTTAAAACCTCGGGTCGCAGCGTTTGTTTACTGATAAAATCAATATAAAAGCCGTCTTTCAAATCGCTTTTAACAAGCGGAGCGTAAGGCGCTAGCGAGGGTACGCCGAAATTTTCAAGCGTGCACAAATAAGCAATTAAAAGCGCGCTTAAAAGCATTATTCCGTAGCCGCCCGCCGCCCCAGCAACGACTAAATAAACCAGCCTAAGCACGCTCATACTTTCAACCAGTTCGGGCACTGTATATAAACAAATGCCCGAAAGCGCCATTATCATAATCGTCGGCGTAGAAACTATGCCCGCTTTTACCGCCGTATCGCCGAGAACTAGCGCCCCCACGATAGAAAGCGCCATACCCACGTATTTAGGCATTCTTATGCTAGCCTCGTTTAAAATTTCAAAAATGAGCAACGTAAAAAACATTTCGTAACTGGGCGAAAGCGGTATGCCTTTTATACTGTTAACTATTGTCAGTAAAAAATTCAGCGGTATAAGCTGCAAATGAAACAGTTGTGCCGAAACGAATACGGCGGGTAAAAACACCGCGATAAATATAGATAAAACGCGCAAAGCCCGCTCCATATTAGCGCGGTAATAATTAACGAAATAATCTTCAGAGCTTTGAAAATCTTCAACTAATAAATACGGTACGGTCAGCGCGATCGGCGAGCCGTCAACTATTATTCCAACCCGCCCCTCAAACATTTTTTGCGCTAAAATATCGGGTTTTTCTGTATTGCCTACTTGTTTAAATAGCGAAGTTTTGTGCTCAACTATCATTTTGCCTATATACGAGCTATCGGCAACGCCGTCTATATCGATTAATTTTAACCGTTCTATAACTTGTTTTACTATTTTTTTATCGGTTATAGAAGAAATATAACACACCGCAACGTCCGTTTGCGAATATTTACCCAAAACGTGCGTTTCAATAACGAAATCTTTAACCTTAATACGGCGGCGGAGCAAGCATAAATTAACTTTTAAACTTTCGTTAAACCCTTCGCGCGGGCCTTTCATCACCGTAGACGTAGGCGGCTCTGAAACGGCGCGGGTTTCGTATTGCAAAAAATCAAAACATAAAGAACCGCACTCTCCGTCAATTAAAAGCAAGCACTTGCCCTTTACCAGCTGTTCTAGCGCTTTTAACACGTCGTTTTCGGGCGTGGCGGTAGACGCGAACGCGCTGTTTTTAACTTGCTCTAACGTTGAAAGCTCGCTTTTTATAAGCGGGGCTAAAAGCATTTTTCCAAGCGATTTTTTATCGGTTATGCTATCAACGAAAATTACGCACGCACGTTTTTCGCCCACGGTTGCCT
>CAYZWD010000166.1:0-3008 GCA_964482115.1 uncultured Acidiphilium sp.
AGTAATGCAGCATGGGGCGATAGGCCTCTGTCAGCTCTGCCAAACTAATACGGCAGTTGGCCGGACTGGTGCTGGGCAGGGGTATATCCTCCACCCCCGTTTGGGGCAGGCAAAACCTGCGGTAAAGCTGGTGGGCCCTGCCCCCTGTGGTAAACACCGCCCCGATGTGTGCTCCGGCAAAAACGGGTCGCAGGTCGTTGGCCACCGGCTGGCGGATGCTGGCATCCTCGGCACCGGCAATGGTGCAGCTGGCCAGCACATCCCACAGGGCAATGCCGTGGCGCAGGGCCAGTGCCCGCTTCTGCTCCGGCGTGGCGGGCAGCGGCACATCCAAAAGGGCGGCCACCACCGGCCAAAAGCGGTTGCGGGGGTGGCTGTAGTAAAAGCCGTTTTGGCGCGAGGCCGGCGATGGCATGGTACCCAGCACCAATATTCTGCTGTTTTGGTCAAACACCGGCCCAAAGGCATGGCTTACAAATTCCGTTTTCATGGTTTTTCACCGGTTTTGCGGCTGCTCAAGCCCCAAAGTCTCATAATATTCGTCTGCAAATGTTACGCAGCCCGGGTCAAAGTTCTGCTGCAGGCCCTGCACATAACCATAGGGGTCGGCCTTTGGCTCAATGCCCAGCTCCTCCCTCAGTCGCTGCAAAAGGGCAGCCCGCTCCTTGGGGGCTTCGGCCTGTTCCTGCAGCAGGTGCTGTTCAAACTGGCGGCGGCTCATCCAAACGCTTTGTTCCACCGGGTTGGCCGAACCACAGGCCACAATCAGCTCCAAAAAATCCCGAAAGCTTTCGGCCAGCGGATAAACAAAGCGGTCGCAGCAGCTTTCGGGGTTAGCGGCAAACACAGCCTCGCCCTGTTCCTCCAAAAAGCAGTACATCACACAGCCCTCAAACCCAATGGGGCGGGCGTTGGTGGGGTAGCAAAAATAGGGTTCTGCCGTTTTGCGCGGCTCCAGCGCAATCAGGGCACCTTCCGGCTTCATGCTTAAATACTGTTCATACAGGGTCATGGCTGCTTCCTTTCACACCCCGGTCAGGTCAAAGGCGGGGGTATATTCCTCTTTGGCCGAGCTCCGCTCCTGGGCAAAGCCCTCAAAGCCCAGCTGGCGGGCATAGTCGCACACCCGGCGGTATTCATAACTGCTGATGCGGCGGTTCAGCTCGGGGCAGCGGTCGTCGGTGCGGTAGGGGGTGTACTGGCTCATCAGGCTAAGCAAAAACTGCTGCCCCTGCCGCAGTTCGGCCAGCCGGTCCAACACCGCAAACGAATCCTGCATCCCGCCCGGCAGCACCAGGTGGCGCACAATCACGCCCCGCCGCAGCATACCGCTGCTGTCAAAGCAGGGCGGACCCGCCTGGCGCAGCATTTCGCCAATGGCGGCAAAGGCCACCTCGGGGTAGTTGGCGGCATCGCTGTAGCGTGCGGCTCGCCGGGGGTCGGCATATTTGGCGTCGGGCAGCCAGATGTCCACATAGTCCTCCAGCTGGCGCAAAGTTTCCACCCGCTCATACCCGCCGGTGTTGTAAACCACCGGAAGGTGCAGCTCCGGTCGGGCTTTGTCCAGCGCACCGATGATCTGCGGCACATACTGGGTGGGACTTACCAGATTAATGTTGGCCGCCCCCTGCTCCTGCAGTTCCAAAAAAATTTCAGCCACCCGCCCCGTGTCAATGGCCTTGCCAAAGCAGCGGGTGCTGATCTCATGGTTTTGGCAAAAGCGGCAGCCCAGCGGGCAGCCCGCAAAAAACACCGTTCCGCTGCCGGTGGTACCGCTCAGGCAGGGCTCTTCCCAAAAATGCAGGGCGGCACGGGCCACCTTCAGGCTGCCATCTGCACCGCACCGACCCTGCTGGCCGGCTGCACGGTTTGCACCGCAGCGGCGGGGGCACAGCTGGCAGCCCTGCAGATTTTCTGCCGCCATCTCAGCTTTTTTTGCGCTGCATTTCGTAAGAAAAGCGCGCCACAACCTGCTCGGGCAGCAGCTTGCTGCCAAAGCGGGCCAACTTCATCAGGGTGCCGGGCACAATTACAGCCTTGCCCTTCAGGGTCTTTTCAACGGCGTACTGGGCCACCTTGCGGCTGTTCAGCCCATCCAGGGCAAACTTTACCCCTGCCACTGCATTAAATTCTGTATCCACCGGGCCGGGGCAAAGGGTGGAAACCACCACCTTGCTGCCATGGCGGCGCAATTCTTCCCGCAGGGCCAGGTCAAGGCGCAGCACATAGGCCTTTGTGGCGTAATAGCTGGCCATCAGGGGGCCGGGCATAAAGGCCGCGGCCGAGGCCACATTTAAGATATAGCCGTGGTTGCGTGCGGCAAAATCCCGCACAAACAGCTTGGTCAGGATGTGCACCGCCTTGATGTTCAGGTCGATCATGGCCTCTTCCCGTTCCAGGGCGGTTTCGGTCAGCTCGCCGTGCAGGCCAAAGCCGGCGTTGTTCACCAGCATGTCAATCTGCTCGTCCTTGGTCTGCTCATACAGCCCGCGGCAGGCCGCAGGATCGCCCAAGTCGGCGGTGATGACCTTGCAGGCCACCGGCAAACTTTCGGCCAGCTGCTGCAAACGGTCGGTGCGGCGGGCCACCAAAATCAGTTCCCAGCCCTTTTGGGCCAAAACATGGGCAATTTCTTTTCCAATGCCGCTGCTGGCACCGGTGATCAGCGCTTTCATCACAGTTCCTCCAATCATTTTGTTCCGGGTTTTATTATACCTCTTTTGCCCACAAAAGGAAATAGTGCGAAAAATGCCAAAAACCGCGCCGCAGCGTTGTTTGCAGCCCTGTCTTGTGGTAAAATAATAGGGTTAAAACATTAAAAAGGAGTGGCTGCCTTGAGCATTTTGTGCTGCCCGGTTTGCGGCAAGCCGTTGGAACGGCTTGAAAAGCTTTACCGCTGCCCCAAAGGCCACAGCTTTGACCGTGCCGCCAAGGGATATGTCAACCTGCTGCTGGCCAAAGAAATGAACAGCAAAACACCGGGCGACAGCCCCGAAATGGTGCGGGCC
>CAYZWD010000167.1:0-3006 GCA_964482115.1 uncultured Acidiphilium sp.
AAACAATCAGCCTAGACGGCGTTTATAAAAACTTGTTAAAGAACGAAGATTTTTGTATTGGCGTTTGCAACGCGGTCGGCATGCAACCTAAAAAAATAAGCGGGAAAAACGTCGTCGATTTCGAGGCTCTTTCTAAAAAAGTTTTTGATTGTGAAAGCGCGTTAAACGCTTTAAACGCTTTTACGCATCCTCGTATTTTTGCGGCGGCTTTTTCAGAGGGGCAAAAATTCGAAAACGAGCGGTGCGCCGTTTTTTATGAAGTACCGCTATTATTCGAGGGCGGATACGTCGGACTGTTCGATAAAGTTTGGGTGGTTACACGCGAATTGAACTCTCGATTAAAGAGCGCCGCTCTGCGCGACGGCGCAAGCGAGTTATCGATTAAAAAGCGTGTTGAAAAACAATTCGATTATGATAATAACGACCTTTCTGCGCATACTATAATACCGAACGACGGCGATTTTGTTGAGCTTGAAAAGAGGGTGGTTTGCGCGCTTAATGAAGTTAAAAATAAGGTCGAACGCGGTTAAACGCGGGCGCGGTGACGGAGATGGAAAAACAAATAAAAAATTAGAAACACCACTATTTTTAATAATTTTGTTGTCTCTTTTTGCGGTCGTTATCGCTGTGGCTTGCGGCGCCGTAACTAACGCTAAACGTTACGCCGGGTTTAAGGCTTGTTGCGGCGAGGTTATTAACTGCTGTGAACGATTCGATTTGCAACCCGAGCTTGTTTTTGCCATAATTCGCGCAGAAAGCGGGTTTAACCGTTTGGCAAAATCGGATAAAGGAGCGTGCGGGCTTATGCAACTTATGCCAAAAACCGCAAACTTCGCCGCCGAGCTTTCGGGTTATAGCGAAAAAATCGATTTGTTTAACCCGAACTGCAATATTTATTTGGGTTGCGTATATTTAAATTATTTGTTTAAGCGTTTTGAAAACGAAAAAAACGTTATTTGCGCTTACAATGCGGGCGAGGGCAGAGTTTCGTTATGGTTAAGCGAGCAATACGCTGAGCCTAGGCGCGAAAAATCTTTAAACGAAAGCGACAACAAAACCGGCGCAAGCTGCGAGATTTTACAGTTGAAAGAAATCCCTTTTAGCGAAACGCGGGCGTACTATGCGCGCGTGTGCGATTATAAAGTAAAATACGGGCGGCTTTTAAAAAGGCTTGCGGCAAAAAAATAGTGCGATAAAAACTTTTGAAAAGCGTTTTATAACGATTATTTTATAAGGCGCTTTTTTTATTTTTGCAAAAAAAGAGAGGTTTGGCGATTCGGAAATATTATTACGGCCGTATTCAAGTTATATTCAAGCCGTATTGCGGTAATATTCTAGTAGTCTTATAGTAATATCGTAGCCGTATGAGTTAAAATTAAAAAAATTTTTATTTTTCTTGCGTAAAATCGTTGACAAACGCTCATAATAGTTGTAGAATATTAGCAGTCAAAAGAAAAGAGTGCTAACAATCTTAAAAATAAATTGCCAAAGGCACTCGCGGCTAAAACAAAAGGAGAAGTGAGATTAATGAAGTTATCCGAACGGAAAAAAGAGATACTCAAAATAGCTGTCGATAATTATATCGATACAGCCGTGCCGGTTTCTTCAAAAATTATCGCCGAACAATACAGCGATAGCATAAGTTCGGCAACTATTCGCAGCGAAATGAGTGCGCTCGAAGAACTTGGATATTTGGAGCAGCCGCACACTTCGGCGGGTAGAATTCCTTCGGGTGAGGCTTATAAACTTTACGTAAGCGAGCTTATGGTTAAAGAAAAACTCACCGCGAAAGAACTCGATTATATCAAGCAAATTTTTATCGAAAAAACCGACGATTTAGAAAGCGTTATTAAAAACGCCGCAAAGGTTATAAGCGATTTAACCAGCTACACTTCGCTAGCAATCGCCTCGCATGACGGCGGCGAACGCATAACGAAGATTAAACTTTTCAGATATAAACCGGACACGGCGTTGGTTTTAATCGTTACCGAAAACAAACTGCTTAAAGATAACTATATCACTTTGCCCGAAAAAATGTCCGACGATAACTTAGAGGAGGCTAACAGATTTTTATCAAAGCTGTTCGAGGGTAAAACGCTTGGCGAGTGCTGCACGATGGATATCGATTTAGGCGAAGAATTCGAAGGCTATAAATCGATGTTCGTTATGGTGATTGACGCGCTTAAGAGTTATATCGATTATTCCGACGGCGGAGAGGTCGTTTTAGAAGGCGAAGAAAAAATTCTTAACCACCCCGAATACGCCGATACGGATAAAATTCGTTCGTTTTTAAACGCCGTTACCAAAAAAGATAAAGTTATAAATATGCTCAGCGCGGACGGCGAAAACGGCATAGAAATTAACGTAAAAATAGGCAGCGACGGTTACGAGGGTATCCCGGAAGATTGCTCGCTCGTTTCGGCAACGTATTCGGCGGGCGGCGTAAAACTAGGAACTTACGGCGTTATAGGTCCCGTTAGAATGGATTATAAAAAGGTCGTCGCGGTGCTTGAAAACGTAGGAAAAATTTTAGAAACAATTATTAATAACAGATAAATTAAGGTTACTTTTAAGGTAATCCTTTGGTTAAAATTCGGGCAAAACCCGAAAAGGCAGGAAACATGAGCAAAAATAATAAAGAACAAAAAAAGTCTCAAAATCAAAACGCGGAGGCAGAAAACTTATCGGTTGAAACCGAGGTTGATAACTCTGAAAAAGCTAACGATAAAAACGTTGAAACCGCAGAAAACGGCAAGGTTGCCGAGTTGGAAACAAAGCTAAGCGAGGCGTTGAAAGCCGCCGACGAGTATAAGGCTAGCTGGTATAGAACCGCCGCCGATTTCGATAATTATAAAAAGCGAAATAACGAAACCCGAGCAAACGCTTATGCGGACGGTAAGGGCGACGTTATTAAAAGCATTTTGGTTATAGGCGACAATTTAGACAGAGCGCTTGCTTTAGCGATCGACGAAAAAACGAAAGAGGGTATGGAACTCGTGGTTAGGC
>CAYZWD010000168.1:0-2996 GCA_964482115.1 uncultured Acidiphilium sp.
TGACTATCACGATTCGCGCATAACGAGCAATATGTTATATTTAATGATGGAGAAATTGAATGAAAATACTCCAAGTTAATTGCGTTTATAAAATCGGCAGCACCGGTAAAATTGTATACGATATTCATTCTGAGCTAATTAAAAAAGGGGAGCAAACCGTTGTTTGTTACGGCAGGGGGAATGTTTTAAATGAACCCAACGTTTATAAAACGTGTGGCGAAGTTTATTCCGATATAAACCATTTTTGGGCGAAATTATCGGGCGTGCTTTACGGCGGATGTTTTTTTTCAACCAATAAATTGATAGGTATTATAAAAAAAGAAAAGCCTGACGTGGTGCATTTACATTGTTTAAACGGTTTTTTCGTGAATATATATCGCATTATAACGTGGTTGAAAAAAAACGGTATTAAAACCGTTTTGACCTTGCACGCGGAATTTATGTATACCGGCGGGTGCGGTCACTCCATTGATTGTAATCAATGGAGTACCCGCAGCGGGTGCGGTCACTCCAAATGTCCTCGCTATCGCTCGGACATGAAAGTGTGTTTTTTTGATCGTAGCCGCACTATGTGGAAGCGCATGAAAAACGCTTTTGACGGTTTTAATAAAAATTTAATAATTACTTCTGTTTCGCCTTGGCTTATGGAGCGGGCAAAGCAGTCCCCCATCATGTGCGATAAACTGCATAAAGTAGTTTTTAACGGTGTTAATACCGATGTTTTTCATAGTTATGATACAAACGATTTACGAATGCAGACGGGGCTGCGCGATGAAAAAATTATATTTCATGCAACGCCGTCTTTCAATAACAACGAAGAACATATAAAAGGCGGGTATTACGTTTTGCGGCTAGCTGAAAAAATGCAAAGCAAAAATGTAAAATTCGTTGTCGCAGGCGCGTATCCGGAAGGGTTAGAAACCCCATCTAACGTTATTTTATTAGGAAAAGTAACCGATCAAGAATTGCTTGCAAAATATTATGCCATGGCAGACGTTACGCTGCTAACTAGCAAAAAAGAAACGTTTTCTATGATCGTGGCAGAAAGTTTATGTTGTGGAACTCCCGTAGTCGGTTTTAAAGCCGGCGCGCCGGAACAAATAGCAATTCCCGAATACAGTGATTTTGTTGAATACGGAAATGTTGAACTACTGCACCAAGCGGTCGAAAGCGCGCTTTTCGCCAAGAGCTATTCAAAAAACGCAATAGAGCTTGAAGCTAAAAACATATATTCGAAAGCTACAATGACGAAGAATTACTTAAATATATACAAGGAGATATTAGATTAATTGCAGTGATTGAATTTTTGATAGAAAGGCTTTATTATTTTGGATTAATTTTTTCTATAATTGCCGTGAGAATGATATCACTGCAATTTAAAGAGAAGAATAGGGCGATTTTTTTTATTGCTAGCGCATTGATTGTTATTTTATTCCAAGGTTTAAGATCTTTTTCGGTTGGAACCGATATAGTAAGATATATTCCGGGCTTTTTGTCTATCGGCAAGGACGTACCGTTGTCGCTTAATGCGGAGTATGCTAACTTTGAAATAGGGTATATATTGCTTAATAAAATTATTTATTTGCTGGGGATAAGAGAAAGGGGATTTTTAATTATTATGGCAATAATTATTCAAGCTCCTATATTTTATACAATGTATAAATATTCAGAGTCTCCTTTACTCAGTGTTTTTGCCTATTTTGCATTCGGAAATTTCATAATGACGTTTAGTGGTTTAAGGCAATCAATAGCTATGGCTATATGCTTTATCGCGTATATATGCGTAAAGAAGAAAAAGCCGATTTTATTTTATATATTAATTTTCGTTGCCTATCTTTTCCATAAATCAGCAATAGCGTGTGTATTGATCTACCCCATATATCATATAAAAATAAAAAAATCGTTCTTTCCAGTTGTCGCATGTTTAATAGTTTTTTGCTTTTTGTTTAAAAATCAAATTTTTGAGTTATTAAGTAAAGTTTATTACGGTGACGAAATTTCTACAACCGAAACCGGCGCATATACGATGTTTATAATGTTTTTGCTGTTATATGCAGTCGCCTTTTTTTTGCAGAACGATGCCGACTTAGAATATTACGGGCTTATGAATATTCTCTTGCTTATAGTTTTAATTTATACGTTGGCATCGGTGCATGATTACGTTACAAGGATGGCATTTCCTTTATCGTTATATTTGAGCTTGTTTATTCCTAAGGTCGCTAATAACGTAAAAGTAAACGGTGAAAACGATAAAAAAGTAGTGCAGGTTTTTAGCAATTTATTGTGTATTGCGTGTTTCTTATATTTTGTTGGCGGACTTGAAACGTTGCCGTTTAGTTTTTTATAAAAGTTATTGGTAACCCTATGTTAAAAATTGGAATTTTTACTCATTATTATAAAAGTGTGAATTATGGCGGTAATTTGCAAGCTTATGCTTTGTGCGAGTTTTTAAATAAAAACGGTTATTATGCCGAACAGATTTCTTTTAATAGGAAAAACGAAGCGATTCAAATAAAAAATAAGCGCAGAAAACACTTATTTGTCAAAGTGCTTTTAAGATTAAAAAATGTTTTAATGAAAATTTTTAATAAAAAGCTTTGTTTGAATATTAAAAAAAGAAACGAATGCATAAGGGCTTTTAACGAAAAAATACCGCATAGCGCGGAAAAAAAATCAAATGATCTCTGTAGTATCGGTAAAGAATATGATTGTTTTATAACCGGTAGCGATCAAGTTTGGCACCCGCAAGCGGTTTGTGACGGATATTTACTTAATTTTAATGCTCCGTATAAAATGTCTTATGCTGCAAGCTTTTCAACGAAGGCTTTATCTCTAGAGATAGAGCAATACTATTCAAGATGTTTACAAGAATTTGACTCGATTTCTGTAAGAGAAGAGCTAGCTGTCGATATGGCAAGGCGGCTATCGGGCAAAGATGTTTCTTGGGTTGTCGATCCAACTTTATTGTTAACTAGCGACGATTGGAACGATATAAC
>CAYZWD010000169.1:0-2988 GCA_964482115.1 uncultured Acidiphilium sp.
CCTTAGCCTGCTTTAAATCCGCCGTGGTATGAACCGAAGTAATAGAAAACAGCGCCGTCATGCGCGCGTCTTTTACCCTAGTCGTTAAAAGCTCGTAAATATTTCTTTTAAATTCGCTGTTAAGCCTTTTTTCTCTTTTTTCTTTCATAAACACCCCGCGCACTAAAGATGCGCATAATAACGCGCGTAAAGCCGCGCTAATAATAAAACCTAACGCTAAAAATAGCGTAAAACGAACGACTTGCGCGTTAAATACGCAAGAAAAATTACGATAATACTAAAAAAGGCAAACTTAAAAATTTGCCTTCGTTAGCTAAAAAATTAGTCTTTATTTTCAACAACGATATAGCTTTCGATAAAGTCGCCTACTTTGATATCGTTAAAGCCCTCGATGGAAATACCGCATTCGTAACCTTGCGCAACCTCTTTAACCTCGTCTTTAAAGCGTTTGAGTTGCATAACGTTACCTTCGCAAATCATAACGTCGTCGCGATAAATACGCAGTTTTGCGCTGCGAACGATTTTACCGTCCGTAACGTAACAGCCCGCAACAGTACCGACGCCCGTAATTTTAAAGGTATCGCGCACTTCGGCTTTACCGGTGTATTCGTCGCTAAACTTGGGCGCGAGCATACCTTTCATAGCCTTTTTCACGTCCTCTATCGCGTCGTAAATTACACGGTAGAGTTTAACGTCTATACGGCTGCGCTCGGCAAGCGTTTTCGCCTTAGAATCGGGGCGCACGTTAAAGCCGATTATTATTGCGTTTGCAGAGTCTGCAAGCATAACGTCGGTTTCGTTAATAGCGCCAACCGCGGCGTGCAATACGTTAACCTTAACTTCTTCGTTAGAAAGCTCGGTTAGCGATTGTTTTACCGCTTCTGCAGAACCTTGAACGTCCGCCTTGATAATTAAATTCAAGCTCTTAAGCTCGCCTTCCGAAATTTTAGAGAACAAGTCGTCTAGGCTGACCTTAGATTGCTGACGGAGCATCATATCGCGCTCTTTATTTCTGCGCTCTTCGGCAACGAGTTTAGAAAGCTTTTCTTCGTCTACGGCGAAAATCGAATCGCCCGCGTTGGGAACTTCTTCTAAGCCCAAAATCGAAACGGCTACGGACGGCCCCGCCTCTTTTACGGTAGCGCCCTTATCGTTAATCATTGCCCTTACTCTACCTACGACCGTGCCCGCAACCACGTTATCGCCCGTGCGGAGCGTACCGTTTTGAACCAAAACGGTTGCCATAGGACCTTTGCCTTTATCTAGCTTAGCCTCTATAACCGTGCCGCGCGCCTTTCTAGACGGGTTAGCCTTAAGCTCGCGCATTTCGGCAACCAAAAGAACGGATTCGAGCAGCTTATCGATGCCCAGCCCGGTTTTTGCCGAAACGGGAATCATCATAACGTCGCCGCCCCATTCTTCAACCAAAAGGTCGTGCTCGGAAAGCTGAGTTTTCAATCTGTCTAAATCGACGTGCTGTTTATCGATCTTGTTTGCGGCAACTATTATAGAAACGCCCGCCGCTTTGGCGTGGTTTATAGCCTCTATCGTTTGAGGCATTATACCGTCGTCCGCGGCAACCACGATTATTGCTATATCGGTTACCTGAGCGCCGCGAGCACGCATCGAAGTAAACGCCGCGTGCCCCGGAGTATCGATAAACGTAATTTTATTGCCGTTTACTTCAACCGAATAAGCACCGATGTGCTGGGTAATTCCGCCAGCCTCGCCGTCGGCAACGTTAGCGCTTCTTATTCTATCCAAAAGCGAGGTTTTGCCGTGGTCTACGTGCCCCATTACGGTAACTATCGGGGGGCGTTTTACTAGTAAAGCGTCGTCGTCTTTTTCTTCGTTGAACCCTGCGTTAAGCAGTTCTTCCGCGCTTTTTTCAAGCTTTAATTCAACTTCTATTCCGAGGTCGGCTGCTAAAAACGCCGCGGTATCGTAGTCGAGCGAATCGTTTATAGTTTTAACTATGCCCTCTTTAAACAAGCGCTTAGAAATTTCAACCGCGGAAATACCTAGCTTTTCAGAAAGTTCTTTAATAGGTGTAAGTTCTTTGGTTAAAACCGCCTTTTCTATCTTGATAAAGTTGGCGTTTTCTTCTTTTTTCTGCGTTTTTTTGCGGAGTTTTCTGTAACCGGTCTTGTTTTCGTCGAAATCGGCTACGGTAAGCTCTTTGATATGCGCACGCTTATTAAGCGGGCTTAAAGTATTGCGCTTTTCTTCGTAAGAGCGCTCGTTTTTCTTTTTGACGGGCTTAGAATCCTTGGGGGGAACGAACGCAATTTCTTGCGGTCTACGTAGCCCCGCGCCCATAGGTCTTTGGGAGCCTAGCCCCGCGCTTGCACCCGCGCCGAACGGCCTTTGCCCGTAAGGTCTTTCGCCTCTGGGTGCGCCGTTAGGTCTTTCGCCTCTGGGGGCGTTAGGTCTTTCGCCGCGCTCGTTTCTGAAAATACGCTTTCCGTCCGGCGTATATTCGCGTTGCGGAGCTTTGGGATCGGCTTTTTTAACTATAAAGCTGAGTATCGATTTTTTAGGCGGCTCGGCGGGTTTTTCATCCGCGGGCTTTTCGGCTTTTTCCTCGGGTTTAACCTCGTTTTTTTCAAGCCTTTCCGCTTTTTCAACCTTTTCCGCGCTTTCGGTTTTTTTAGTTTTTTCTGCCTTTTTGGGTGTTTCGCCCTCGCTTAATTCCGCGGCGGAGCTTTCTACGCTAGCGGCATTTTCAGCGCCTTCGGCAGTTTTTGCCGTCGACTTTCTACCCTTTTTAGCGGGAGCTTTTTCCGCAGCCACATCTTGCTCGGGCACTTCAGCCGATTCGGCTTTTGCCTCGTCTGCTACGGCAGCCTTTTTGCGCGAGGTTTTTTTAGCGGGAGCTTCTTCTTGCTCGACGACTTCGCTTTCGGCTTGCACTTCGGCTTGAGTTTCGGGTTCGCTTGCGGCGGCTTTTTTAGACGCGCGTTTTTTAGGCTTAGCCTCTGCGTCAGC
>CAYZWD010000170.1:0-2977 GCA_964482115.1 uncultured Acidiphilium sp.
TAAGGATATAGAGGCTAGCAACGTGCTGGATAGGCTAGGGCTAGAGCCTAAAAAGTATATGCTTCTTTCGGCGCATCGCGAAGAAAATATCGATACGGAGAAAAACTTTTTAAGTCTTTTTACGGCAATAAATAAGCTAGTTGAAAAATACGATATGCCGATGCTTTATTCATGCCATCCGCGCTCAAAAAAGCGGCTTGAGGCAAGTGGTTTTAAGTTGGATAAGCGGGTTGTAATGCACGAACCGTTAGGGTTTCACGATTATAACAAATTGCAAATGAACGCGTACGCCGTGATATCCGATAGCGGCACGTTGCCCGAAGAAAGCTCGTTTTTTACTAGTATAGGCAAGCCTTTTCCCGCGGTGTGCATTCGCACGAGCACCGAACGCCCCGAGGCGTTAGATAAAGCTTGTTTTATTTTGGCGGGTATAGATGAGCGCAGCTTATTGCAAGCCGTAACCACCGCGGTAGACATGAATAACAATGGCGACTGCGGTATTCCCGTTCCGAACTACATAGAGGAAAACGTTTCTACCAAGGTTGTAAAGATTATTCAATCTTATACCGGGGTGGTTAATAAAATGGTGTGGAGAAAATAAATTTTAAAGGTGATTTATGGACGAGAAGGTTATACAGGACGTATTGATAGACGTTATTTATGCAACCGTAAACGAGTTGGACGATAATGCTTTGATGTCAATCAAGCAAAAAATTACGCCCGAAAATCTTCCGTTTATATATCGTTTAGCTAAAAAACACGATTTAGCGCACGTGGTTTCAAATTTCGTTTGCCGTGCCAAAATCAAACTCGATCAAAAAGTTCAAACGCTATTGCAGCAAGAAGAACTTGCGTCTATTTATCGGCATGAGCAAATGAAATATGCCTTTGGTGAAATTTGCAGCGTTTTTGACGAGGCAAAAATAGCTTACGTTCCGCTAAAAGGCTCGGTGCTTCGTCCGTATTATCCATATGAAAATATGCGCACGAGTTGCGATATCGATATTTTAATTCACGAAGAAGATTTAGATATCGCAATTAAAGAGCTGTGCAAAAAGGGCTATCAGTGCGGGAAGCGTGAATATCACGACGTATCGTTATATTCGCCAAATAAAATTCACTTAGAACTGCACTTTAACGTGCAAGAAAGTCAAGATAATTTAGATGCCGTTTTAAAAGACGTGTGGCAATACACTACGCCGAAAGACGGTTATAAATGCGAGTTTTCAAAAGAGTTTTTTGCCTTTCATATATTTGCGCATATGTCGTATCATTTCGTTGGCGGCGGTTGCGGAATACGCTCGTTGTTAGACGTTTGGATTATGGAACACAAAATGGGAATTTCATATCCGTGCGCAAAAGCGCTGTTAACTAAAGCCGGAATTTATCAGTTCGCGGAAAAAATGAGCGAGCTTTCGGAGCTTTGTTTTACTACAAACCAAAGGGACGACTTTTTTGATTGCGTGTTAAAATACATTTTTCAGGGCGGAGTGTACGGTAGTAGAGAAAACCACGTTGCCGTTTCTAAAAAACAAGCCGGAAGTTCGGTTGCTTACATGCGAAAAAGGCTCTTTTTGCCGTATAAAACTATGGTTTTGTCGTATCCCTTTTTAAAAAAGGTGCCCGTTTTATTACCGTTTTGTTGGGTGGCAAGGATATTCAAAGCAATATTTACAGGCAAATCTAAGCGAATCGTTTCAGAAGTGAAGTGCGCAACTAATACGTCTAGTGAAAAATTAAATGAAATTGAGGATATTTATTCACGATTAGGGTTGTGAGCATTTTATTAAATAAATTTTAAATTTTGTTGTAAAAGGCAAACAAATTGAAAACAAAAAGCGAAAGCTAACTTAAGAAAAAAATGAGAAATATTAACGAGTGGAGCATGGAACTAGACGGCGTGAATTATGCTTGTAGCGTTCCATGCTCTATGTATTCTGTTTTAATAAAAAACGGCGTAATACCAAACCCGTACGTCGGGCTAAACGAGGACGCCGCCGTGGCGTATTACGGCAAAGATTGTGTGTTTTCAGCCGATTTTTGCGTTAGCGCAAACGAGATTGCGCGCGAAAACGTGTGTTTGCGTTTCGGTTGTTTAGATACGCTTTGCGATATATATTTGAACGGCGAGCTGTTATGGCATACGGATAATTTTCATCTAGAGCATTGTTTTAACGTGAAAAATCGCGTAAAAACGGGCAAAAACAGCCTAAAACTGCGGTTTTATTCCGCCGTAAATTATATAAACGAAAAGCAAAAAGAATATCCGCTTGCCTGTTATGGGCAAACAGACGGGCGGCATGGCGCGCTTTTCGGGTTCGGTCATATACGAAAACCTAATTACGCCTTTGGTTGGGATTGGGGGCCTTGCCTTCCGGACGCAGGCATATTAAAACCCGTTGAGCTTGCTTGTTACGACGATAAAATAGAGATTTTTAACGTTATTCAGCGGCACGAAGTCGGCGCGGTTACGCTTGAAATCACGGCGAAAACGCTTAGCGGGGCAGAGTGTTTCGTAAAAATAATCGAGCCGAACGGCTGTGAAATAACGGCGGTTACGGTTAGCGGCATGGCTGAAATAACCATAAAAAATCCTCAACTTTGGTGGCCGAACGGCTACGGCGAACAGCCGCTTTATAAAGCCGAGGCAACCGTTTGCGGTAAGCTCGAAAACGACGAATATTCAAAAAAACGCATTACGATCGGTTTGCGCACGCTAGAGGTTTTAACCGCGGACGATTGTTACGGCAGAGAGTTTACTATCGCCGTTAACGGTTTAAAAATTTTTGCGATGGGTGCTAATTTTATTCCCACTCGCGTTATAATTCCAGAGCGCACGCGCGAGCAACTTGAAGAGTTGGTTCGCACGGCTGTTTCGAGCAATTTTAATATTTTGCGCGTTTGGGGCGGCGGCGTTTACGAAAGTGAAGATTTTTATAATCTTTGCGACGAAAACGGCTTGCTAGTGTGGCAAGAT
>CAYZWD010000171.1:0-2951 GCA_964482115.1 uncultured Acidiphilium sp.
AGCATGACCTTTGCCCAGCTTCTGCGTGAGATAAACGCCATCCCCGGTGACTTCCGCATCCGGTTTATGACCTCGCATCCCAAAGACTGCACCCACGAACTGCTGGATGCCATGGCCGAGTGTGAAAAGGTTGCTCCTTTTCTGCACCTGCCGGTGCAGTCCGGTTCGGACCGGGTGCTGGCCCAGATGAACCGCCGCTATACCGCCGAGCACTACCTTTCGCTGATCGACTATGCCCGCAAAAAGATACCGGGCGTGGCCTTTTCCAGCGATATCATCGTTGGCTTTCCCGGTGAGACCGAGGAAGATTTTGAAAAAACCATGGAGCTGATACGCAAGGTGGAATACAGCAATCTGTTTACCTTTATCTTTTCGCCCATGGGCGGCACAAAGGCGGCCCAAATGGAAGACCCGGTGCCCGCCAAGGAAAAATCTCGCTGGTTCCAGGGGATGCTGAAAGAGCAGGAGCAGATCGTGCGCCGCCTGCACGAGCAGATGGTGGGCCAGACCCACCGGGTGCTGGTGGAGGACGACAACGGCCCGGCAGAGGGCGGCCTGCACCGTCTGGCAGGGCGCACCGGCACCAATGTGCTGGCCGAATTTGAGGGCGACCCCGCCCTGGTGGGCAGTTTTGTGCAGCTGAAAATAACCACCGCCTTTAACCGTGCGGTACAGGGTGAAATTATTGGCTGAAAACCGCGATAAATGCGGCTTAAAGATATGATAAAACAAGCGTGCTTTATGAAAGGCACGTAACTTAGGAGGAAAAGCAAATGGATATTATTAAAATGGCCCGTGAACTTGGCAAGGAGATCCAGAAGGACCCCCGCTATACCGCTTACAACAATGCTCAGGCCAAGGCCGACGCCGACACCGAGCTGCAGGACCTGATCGGTAAGTTCAACCTGAAAAAGATCGACCTGCAGAACGAGATCCAGAACCCCGACAAGACCCAGGAATCGCTGCGCGCCATTGACGCTGTGCTGAAGGACCTGTACGCCAAAATCATGGAAAACGACAACATGGTGGCCTACAATGTTGCCAAGCGCGAAATGGACAACATGCTTAACTTTGTGCAGGAGATCATCACCGCTGCCGCCAATGGCGAAGACCCCGACACCGTGGAAGAAAACACCTCTTCCTGCACCGGCAGCTGCTCGACCTGCGGTGGCTGCAGCTAAGCGCCTGAAACCACAAACACAGCAAGAATATAAATTTTGAACCTGTGCCGCCCTGCGGCCGTTCAAGACGCAGAAGGGGATGAGGAAAACCGTGCTTACACCTGAAGAAATGCAGCGCATTACACCCATGATGAAGCAGTATTTTGCCATCAAAGAACAGCACAAAGACCAGATTTTGTTTTACCGTCTGGGCGACTTTTACGAAATGTTTTTTGATGATGCTGAAAAGGTGTCCAAGGAACTGGAACTTACGCTGACCGGCCGCGACTGTGGCCTTGACCGTCGTGCGCCCATGTGCGGTGTTCCTTATCACGCCTGCGAGACATACATCTCCCGCCTGATCAAGCGGGGATACAAGGTGGCCATTTGCGAACAGCTGGAGGACCCCGCCACTGCCAAAGGGATGGTAAAGCGCGGGGTAATCCGCGTGGTGACCCCTGGCACGCTGATTGAATCCAGCATGCTGGACGAGGGCAGCAACAACTACATCTGCTGCATCTGCGCTGCGCCTGAGGGCTACGGCATGGCTTTTGCCGATATTTCCACCGGCGAGATAAAGCTGACCGAGCTGCAGGCGGGGGACGACAACGGCGTTATCAACGAGTTGGGCCGTTTTTGCCCCAGCGAGATTATTTTCAACAGTGAGTTTCTTTCCAAGCAAAAAATTGCCAAGTTCATTAAAGAACGGCTGGCTTGCACCGCCGACCTGGCTGAAGACAGCGACTTTGACCTGGCCCCCGCCACCGACCTTTGCCTGCGGCACTTTAAGCGCAGCAGCACGGCCGAGCTGGGGCTGGATGGGCGCAGTGTGCTGCTGCGTACCCTGGGTGGTTTGCTGGGCTATTTGCGCGAGACCCAGCAGGTTGGTCTGGAACGACTGATGACCCTGAACCTTTATGCCGAAGACCAGTTTATGGATCTGGGACTGCTGACCCGCCAAAACCTGGAGGTGACCCAAACCATACGGGGAGGGGAACGCCGCGGCTCGCTGCTGTGGGTGTTGGATGAGACCAATACCGCCATGGGCAAGCGTTTGCTTAAGGCCTGGATCGAGCAGCCGCTGAAAAACCCGGCGGCCATCAGCAAGCGCCTGGCTGCTGTGGATGAACTTTTTGGCAACACCGTGCTGCTGGGCGAGCTGCAAAACCAGCTGGCCGGCATCTACGACATGGAACGTCTGATGACCCGCATCATTTATGGCAACGCCAGCCCCCGCGATGTGCGCGCCTTTGGCGGAGCCATTTCCCGCCTGCCCGGGCTGGTTGATCAGCTTTCGGTTTGCGAGGCGGGGGACCTGCGCGAAATTTACAGCGAAATTGACCCCCTGCACGAGCTGTGCGACCTTATCGACCGCGCTGTGGTGGAAGAGCCGCCCGTCAACCTGAAGGAGGGCGGGGTCATCCGCGAGGGCTACCACGCCAACCTGGATGGCTACCGCGAGCTGAGCAGCAACACCCGCGAGGTCATTGCCGCCATGGAAGCCGCCGAACGGGAACGCACCGGCATCAAGGGGCTGAAAATCGGCTATAACCGTGTGTTTGGCTATTACATTGAGGTAAGCAAATCTTACCTTTCCATGGTGCCGCAGGAATATATCCGCAAGCAGACCCTGGCCGGCGCCGAGCGTTACATCACCGAAGAACTGAAAACGCTGGAAGAACGGGTGCTTTCGGCCCACGAGCGCATCCTTGCGCTGGAAAACAGCCTCTTCCAGGAGCTGCTGCAGACCATTGCAGGCCAGCTGCCCAAGATACAGCGCACGGCTTCGGC
>CAYZWD010000172.1:0-2942 GCA_964482115.1 uncultured Acidiphilium sp.
ACGCTAGCGTTTTTAGCGGGGCTTTCGTTATACGTAACGCGCGTTACGGCGTTTTTACCCGCGGCGCTAACTAGCGCGGTAACCGTTTTCGGCTCGTCGTCGACGGGGTTGTGCATGGTAATACTCGGCGCGCGGCTTGCTTCCGTTAATTATTTAGAGCTTTTAAAAAACAAACACGCTTACGTAGCCGTGCTTTTAAAACTGCTCGTATTTCCGCTGTTTTGCTACGCCGCAGTTTACTTTTTGCCCATAGAGCGAGCTTTTAAAATTTCTATATTGTTACTATCGGCGGCACCGTGCGCTTCCGTAATAGTGGCGCTTGCCGAAATACACGAAAGCGAAACCGACTTAGCCGCCGCGTGCATGCTTTTAAGCACTTTGCTTTGTATTGCCACCGTGCCGCTACTGTCGCTATTAATTTAAAACCGTAACGGTTACGATAAAATTAAAAGTTTTAAACTCCGCTTTAGCGGAGTTTTTTAGCCAAAAGTGCCGTTAATCGACCTATAGCCGCATTTTTCTTTTTTTGAAAGGAGAGAAACTCGGCGGAAACCTGCCTCCCTTTTTCCGGTGCGCTGAATGCGGGCGGAGAAAACGTGCTTCATCTTTCGGGGAAAGGGTCAATGGCGCAACCGTTGTCGGTAGCGGGGGCTAAAAAAACGGAACAACGGTTTAGGTTGTTCTGCGCGAGCGGAATGTTGTATAATAAAATGGAAAAAAGTGGAAATGACAAAAAAAGGAGAGGAAAAATGCCCGAATGAGAAAGAAAGCGATATACCAAAGAGTTTAAACTTAGCGCGGTTTATCTTATGCTTGATAAAACGTATCGCCTAAAAGAGATCTTCAAAATGATAAGGGAAAAACTTAAAAAAATTAAAAGTGAATACAACCGCTACGGCGGAAAAATATATGGATAATAGTCTTGTAATAACTGCGTAATGCTAGACGTGTAATTTGTCGCTCAGGGCAAAAGATAACGAGCACAAGCGAACGATAAAAATCCGAGGGGATAAGAATTAGCGCCGAAAAGCGGTAAAAAATCACTATTTTAATTAAAAAATAACGTTTTAGTAGTCATTCTTTCAACGGAGTGGCTACTTTTTTTAAAAAAAATCACTTGTAAAGTCAAAAGGCTCTTTGGCAAACGTTGGGGCGAGGGCGATGGCGGAGCGTTCGAATGCGACGGCGGTTTTTTTTGAGTTGCCGTTTTTTTGTTGCCTTTTTTGTGGTTTTTATCGTTGTTTTTTTACCATGCGCTTTTTTATGGTTTTTGACATTGCTTTTTAGTGATTTTTAACATTGCTTTTTTGCCATGCGTTTTTTGCGGTTTTTGACATTGCTTTTTTGCCATGCGTTTTTTGTGGTTTTTATCGTTGCCGTCGTTTTTTACGTAATAGTTTTTTGAACGGTGTTTTTATCGCGTTTTTTAGCACATCTAGAAAGGGGGATTTTTGACGAGAAGAGGGGGCGTTCGGATAGTGCAAAAGGGCGTTTCTACATTTTTCGACAAATAAATTGCTACAAATTTCAAATAATTGTAATTATTTTGCCGATAGCGCTTATTTTTTGTTTACTTTTGTTTTCGTTTGTGTTATTATCCAAATGTAAAAAAATAATTACCGTTAAATTATTTTTGTAAAAAATATATCGGGCGGGGTAAATGAATTCGCAAATCGAGTTTGTTTTTTCCGACAAGAAGGAGTTCATTATGCAAAACAAAAGGTCTGTTATAGTGCTACAAACTACCCAAGCCGAGGCAAACGAATGCGCAATCGCGCTGCAAAACGAGTTCAGCGTGGTAGGGTGTTTTTGTAGCGGGCTAAGCGGGGCAAAGGCAATCGAGCAAACTAAGCCCGACTTCGTTATTACCTCGCTCGTGCTTAAAGAGCAAGACGGATTCGCCGTACTTTTAGGCGTAAAAAACAGCTCGCCCGCAACCAAAACGATAGTGCTAGGCGAGTTTTCGGATAGCGCTACGATAATGCGCGCAATCGCCGCGGGTGCCGACTATTATATGTTGCGCCCCGTGAATTACAAAATGCTAATCGAGCGAATGAAGTCGCTTTTAATCGAGCCGCAACCGCCTAAAGACGGCGCGCTTTTCGTTGAAAACCCCAAAGACGCGCCTATCGTCGCGGCGCGGGCGTTAGATATTACGATGGAAGAAAAAAACCGCTTAAACGCTAAGTTTTTCGCGGTGAAAGCGGAAGAAAATTTAGGCAATGCGAAAGCGGAAGAATATTCGAGCGCGGCAAAGGCTGCCGATAGTTTAAGTTCGGCAAACGCAAAAAACGAACAAAAATCAGCGCTGCGCGGCGAAAAAAATCCGCGGCTAATCGACGAAAAGTTAAGTCAAATATTCATATCGATAGGCATGCCGCCCAATATAAAAGGCTATTCTTACTTGCGCGAGGCTATAAAGTTGGCGGTAAAAACTCCTGAAGTAATAAACAGCGTAACAAAAAAGTTATATCCCGCGGTGGCGCAAAAATTTACCACAAGCGCAAGCAAGGTAGAGCGCGCAATTCGGCACGCAATAGAGGTTGCTTGGAATAAAGGGCGGGTAGAGGTGCTTAATTCGCTTTTTGGCGTGCGGGCGTACAGCGAAAGCGAAAAGCCCACTAACAGTGAATTTATCGCTTTAATCGCCGACCGTTTGCTATTAGACGGCTTTAACTGAGTTTTTTTATTATTTTTAAGCAAGAAAATAAAAAGACTTCTCACGTTTTGGTCGCGGTTGAATGAATGTGTCGCTAAAAAACTGTATAAAAAACTCCGCGCAAAGCGCCCCTCTTAGGCAGCAAAGTTGACAGCTCGCCAATCTAGGGCGCTAAGTATTCGCTTGCCACGCTCGCGCTAAAAATTATAAAAATCACACCTCATCCGCCTTTTGCTAGCGCAAAAGCCGCCTTTCCCAAAAGATATACGGCAGAAAGTTTTTT
>CAYZWD010000173.1:0-2937 GCA_964482115.1 uncultured Acidiphilium sp.
GATAGGTAGTGTGCAAAATTTCGTGCGCTTTATGGCTACCTGGTTCGCCAAAATAATCGGCGTAAAGCTTTTTAATAAACTCGTTTTCGTGGCTCTTTCTGAGCTTGCTGTTTTTATCTATATCGTAAAGAACGGAAGCCCTTAACGCACGAACGTCGTTATTTCTGCGAACGAAAGCGCTCTGAATGGGTTGACCGCCACCGTTTACGCAGCCGCCGGGGCAAGCCATAATTTCGATAAATTGATATTTGCAAGTGCCGTTTTTGATTTGTTCGCAAAGAGTTTTTGCATTTTCAAGCCCGCTTGCAACGGCAACGCCTATCTTTTTGCCGTTTACGTCGTAAAACGCCTCTTTAACGCCGTCTACGCCGCGAACTGCGGTAAACTCAACCGAATCTAACGCCTTACCAGTAAGTTTTTCAACCGCGGTACGTAAAGCCGCCTCCATAACGCCGCCCGTTGCGCCGAAAATCACGCCCGCGCCCGTGTATTCGCCTAGAGGATCGTCGTAAGAGCCGTCCGGAAGTTCGTTGAACAAAATACCCTTGCTTTTAATCATTTTAGCAAGCTCGCGGGTGGTTATAACCGCGTCGATATCAGGAACACCCGCCGCGCTTTGATCCGCACGTGTTTTTTCAAACTTTTTGGCAACGCAGGGCATTACGGTAACAACGTAAAGCTTTTCGGGATCTACGCCGAGCTTTTCGGCGTAATAAGTTTTAACGCAAGAACCGAACATTTGTTGCGGCGACTTGCAAGTTGAAACGTTTTCGATAAGTTCGGGATAATAAAATTCCATAAATCTTATCCACCCCGGCGAGCAGCTGGTTATAAGCGGTAATTTTTCGCCTTTTACAGCCCTATCCAAAAATTCGTGAGCTTCTTCCATAATGGTAAGGTCCGCGGCGAAGTTTACGTCGAAAACCTTATCGAACCCGAGCATTCTTAGCGCGGTAAGCATTTTACCCTCCGCGTTAGTGCCTATGGGATAACCGAACTCTTCGCCCAAAGCGGCGCGAACGGCGGGCGCAGCACCGACAACCACTATTTTATCGGGATCGTCAAGCGCTTCGCGAACGTTATCGATTTCACTCTTTTCATGTAGCGCACCCGTGGGGCAAACGTTAATGCACTGCCCGCAAGCCGCGCACGAAGAAGTATCTAATTCTTCACCGAACGCACAGCCTATATCGGTTGCAAAACCGCGGTTTCTGGTGCCGATAACGCCGACGTGCTGAATAGCCTTGCAGGTTGCAACGCAACGGCGGCAAAGCACGCACTTACTGTTATCGCGAACCAGCCATTCGGTTGAAAGGTCTACCTCCGCAGGCGTTTTTTCGCCCGCGTAGGCGTTCATATCGCAACCGTATTCGTAAGCAAGCCTTTGCAACTCGCAATTCATATTTCTTTCGCACGATAAGCACGATTTATTGTGGTTAGATAAAAGCAGTTCAATAGTGGTTTTGCGCGCTTTTCTTATAGCGGGGGTATCGGTAAACACTTCCATACCTTCGTTTACGGGGTAAACGCAAGCGGCAACGAAGCTTCTTGCACCTTTAACCTCGCACACGCAAATGCGGCAAGCACCTATTTCGTTAATGGCTTTCATGTAGCAAAGCGTGGGAATATTTATACCCACCGACTTTGCCGCCTCTAAAACGGTAGTTCCCTCGGGAACGCTTACGGGAATATTATTTATTTTAAGATTAACCATTTTCTCTCTCCTTATTAAGCTTTATCGATAGCCGCGAACTTACAAGCGGACATGCACGCGCCGCACTTCACGCACTTTTCGGCGTTGATTTCCATCGAGGCGAGCTTATGCCCTTCCGCGACGTAATCCGTTCTTACGATAGCGCCCGCCGGGCATTGGCGCGCGCACATACCGCAGCCGATACATTTATCTTTATCGATAGCGAATTTAACCAAGCGTTTGCATACGTGAGCGGGGCAAACTTTATCTTTAACGTGGGCTTCGTATTCGCTTCTGAAATAGCGGAGGGTTGAAAGCACGGGGTTGGGCGCGGTTTGACCTAAACCGCAAAGCGAGTTCGCTTTGATATAATAGCAAAGCTCTTCCATTTTATCTAAATCTTCCATGGTAGCAGTGCCGTCCGTAACCTTGTTTAAAAGCTCTAACAAGCGTTTGTTACCTATTCTGCACGGCGTGCATTTGCCGCAAGATTCGTCAACCGTAAATTCGAGGAAGAACTTGGCTATATCTACCATACAGTTATCCTCGTCCATAACGATAAGCCCGCCAGAACCCATCATCGAACCGATTGCCAAAAGGTTATCGTAGTCGATAGGTACGTCTAGGTGCTCCGCGGGAATGCAGCCGCCCGAAGGACCGCCCGTTTGCGCCGCTTTAAACTTTTTGCCGTTGGGTATGCCGCCGCCGATATCGAAAACTATTTCGCGCAGCGTAGTGCCCATAGGTACTTCGACTAGCCCGGTGTTAACTATTTTTCCGCCCAGCGCGAAAACCTTAGTGCCCTTGCTCTTTTCAGTACCCATCGAAGCAAACCAGTCCGCTCCGTTACGGATAATCGCGGGGACGTTGGCGTAAGTTTCAACGTTATTTAAAATGGTCGGCTTGCCGAACAAACCTTTAACCGCGGGGAACGGAGGACGGGGACGGGGCTCGCCGCGGTTGCCCTCGATAGAGGTCATAAGCGCGGTTTCTTCGCCGCATACGAACGCGCCCGCTCCCAAACGAATTTCTAGGTCGAAATCGAAATTAGTGCCGAATATGCCTTTGCCGAGCAAGCCGTGCTCGCGCGCGGAATCGATAGCTTTTTGCAAACGTTGAACGGCTATGGGATATTCCGCCCTTATGTAAACGTAGCCTTGGTTACTGCCGATTGCGTATGCCGCGATAGCCATCGCCTCAACCACTACGTGCGGATCGCCTTCTAGAACCGATCTGTCCATAAA
>CAYZWD010000174.1:0-2934 GCA_964482115.1 uncultured Acidiphilium sp.
GGTACTCGATAACGGCAAGGTTGCGGGGATTGGTACGCACGAACAGCTTTTGCAGAGTTGCGACGTTTATAAAGAAATACATCTTTCGCAGTTTAAAGCTGAAAACGTGGACACGGATATTGAAACTTCTGCCGTTTTACCCCCTGAGGTTACCTCTGCTAAGAATAACGGAGGTGTTTTATGAGCGCGAAATTAAAGGGCGGAAAGCTTCGCCAAATAACGAAAAGGCTTAAAAAATATCGCTTAAAAATATGTTTATCCATAATTCTATCGATAGTTAGCGTGTTATTTACGCTTTACGCCCCCATACTTTTCGGAAACGCGATAGACCAAATTATAGATAAAGGTCGAGTTAATTTTTCGGTGATAATTCCGCTTTTGGCTAGGGCGGGGTGCTGTATTATCGCGGCGGCTATAATTCAATGGCTAATAAGCGCTATAAACAACTCCGTTGCTTATTCCGTTACTGCCGACGTACGCAAAGAGGCGTTTTCAAAACTGCAAAACTTGCCTTTATCTTATTTAGATTCGCATAAAAGCGGCGAAATAGTAAGCAAAATAATAGGTGATACCGCTGTTTTTGCAGACGGCTTGCTTATGGGTTTTACTCAACTTTTTTCGGGCGTAACCACCATAGTTTTCACTTTGGCGTTTATGTTTGCGTTAAATGTGTTCGTCGCGTTGGCGGTGGTTGCGCTAACGCCCGTTTCGCTTTTGATTGCGGCGTTTATATCTAAGCGCGTGCATTCTATGTTCGTTGCTCAATCGAGGGCTAAGGCCGAACAGTCTGCACTTATAGACGAAGCCGTTTCAGAACAAAAAACCGTTCAAGCTTTTTCGCGCCAAGCCGATATTTGCAATAAATTCGACGAAGCTAACCAAAAATTAAGCAAAGCCTCGCTTTCGGCAACGTTTTTTTCGTCCTTAATAAATCCTACGACGCGTTTTATAAACAGCACCGTTTACGCCGCGGTTTGTTGTTTCGGCGCGCTTTCCGCCATGGGGGCTCTAGGCGAGGCGGCAATCGTTTCGGTCGGTATGTTTTCGGTTTTGCTGAGCTATACCAATCAATACACTAAGCCGTTTAACGAAATATCCGGCGTTATTACCGAGCTTCAAGCCGCGGTAGCCGGGGCGGAGCGGGTGTTTTCTATAATAGACGAAAAACCCGAAGTATCGGATAGCGGAGCTAGCGAGCTTAAAAACGTTTGCGGTGACGTTTCTATTTCGAACGTAAGCTTTTCTTACGTTAAAGAACGCCCATTGATAAGCGGTTTTTCGCTTGATGTAAAAAGCGGTTCGAGAATAGCTATAGTAGGGCCTACCGGATGCGGAAAAACCACTATGATAAACTTGCTTATGCGGTTTTACGACGTTGACGGCGGTAAAATTTGCGTTGACGGCAAAGATATCCGTACGTTAACCCGCAAAAGTTTGCGCGCCGCCTACGGCATGGTATTGCAAGATACTTGGCTAAAAACGGGCACGATACGCGAAAATTTAACGATCGGCGCGCCAAATGCTACGGACGAGCAAATTATAGAGGCGTGCAAGCTTGCAAAAGCTTACGATTTTATTGAAAAATTACCGCATAAACTAGACGAAGAGCTTACCGAAAACGGCGCGCTTTCGCAAGGGCAAAAGCAACTTTTGTGTATTGCAAGGGTAATGCTCAGCCGCCCGCCTATGCTTATTTTAGACGAGGCTACTTCTTCAATCGATACCCGCACCGAAATAAAAATTCAAGAAGCATTCGGCGAACTTATGCGCGGTCGCACGAGCTTTATAGTTGCGCATAGGCTTTCTACCGTGCGCGAGGCTGACCTTATTATCGTTATGAACGAAGGTAAAGTTATCGAAACGGGCAAACACTGCGAGCTTTTGAAAAAGGGCGGATTTTACACTAAACTTTACGAAAGCCAATTTTCTTAAAAAATTTTAAAAGTTTTTGCGTTGCAATCGCTGTTTTTGCGCAACGAAACGCTAAAAAAAAGAAAAAACCGTTCTAGGAACGGTTTTTCTTTTTTGGTAAGAAGTAGATGATTACTTTGTTAGCTCCTAAACGGAGCAGGGTAATCTTAAGTTCGTTAATAAAAACGTTTTAAAAATAAAAGCTTGCGCTCGTTATTTTGTGGAACGTAGCATTTCGAGCAATTCGTCTTTGCTAACTAAGCCGACGCTTTTTTTAGCCACTTCGCCGTTCTTAAAAATCAAAACGGTGGGTATAGCTGCAATTTGAAATTTACGCGCAAGTTCTTCTTGTTCGTCAACGTTAACTTTTGCAACCTTAAAGCCCTCGTTTTCGGCGTGTTGTTCGGCAATTTCGTCAACGATAGGTGAAAGCATTTTGCACGGGCCGCACCAAACAGCCCAAAAATCAACTAATACGGGAGAGGTCTCTTTTAAAATAACCTCGTCGAAATTATCGTTCGTTAATTCTATAGGTAACGTAAAACTCACCTCCGAATGCTCGTACAATACGGTTATTCCCGATATCGTTTAAAAATAAACGCATTGATCGCTTTTTTGCGGCTAAGCAAAAAAAATAAACCGTAACTTTAAAAAACGGTAAACTTAATAAGCGACAAAATTCTTCCGCCGAAAAAACGGAAGAATTTAAAAATCGTATTAAGCGTTTAAAGCGTTAATTCTAACCGCAAAGCCCGATTTTTTGTTGGCTGCGGTATTTTTATGTATTACGCCCTTTGCAACTGCTTTATCTAAAACGCTGCAAACTTCTTTAAAGCAGTCTTTAGCGGCGGCAACGTCGCCTGCGTCGATAAGGGTGTTGAGTTTTCTTAACGCGGTTTTAACAGCGGACTTATCACTCTTGTTCACCGCGGTTTTTTTCTTAGAAACTAATACGCGCTTTTTAGCGGATTTAATGTTAGGCACTTTATATTTCTCCTTAATTGCTTATTAACTGTGAATGAT
>CAYZWD010000175.1:0-2928 GCA_964482115.1 uncultured Acidiphilium sp.
GTGGTATAGTCTACGTTGGCAAGCAGCACGGTGCTGTGCATTTCGCAGCCTTTAAGTTTATCGAGCTGTTCCATAGCGTGTTCCGCAACGGGTGAGCTTACCGCGCAAATAGAAAGCGCAACCAAAACTTCGTCGGTATGAAGCCTCGGGTTAGAATTGCCAAGGTGGTCTATTTTTAAATGCTGAACGGGGGCTATTACGGCGGGCGAAATAAGCGGCTCGTCTTCGGGTATGTCACCAAGCGCTTTAAGCGCGTTTAAAAGCATTGCCGCGGAAGAACCTAAAAGCGAAGAGGTTTTGCCCGTTACTATTCTGCCGTCCGGCAGTTCTAAAGCGGTTGCGGGCAGCCCGGTGCTTTCGGCTTTTTCTAAAGCGGCTTTTATAACGGGGCGTTTATCTACGGTTATGCCCGCTTGCTTTAACAAAAGCTCTAGCTTATAAATTTCGTTTTCGTTATCCTCTCCGTTTTGCAGGTGGCGGCACTTAGCCGAATAATATCTTCTTATAATTTCTTGTTCGCTGGCGGCGGTTACCGCGTCGTTATCGAAAATGCAATATCCCGCCATATTAACGCCCATATCCGTGGGCGATTTGTAAGGGCATTCGCCCCAAATTTTGTTAAACGTTGCGCTAAGCACGGGGAAAATTTCTACGTCGCGATTGTAGTTTACCGCTAGCGATTGATAGGCTTCTAAGTGGAACGGGTCTATCATGTTAACGTCGTTAAGGTCGGCGGTGGCTGCCTCGTAAGCGATGTTTACGGGGTGTTTAAGCGGTAAGTTCCAAATAGGGAAGGTTTCAAACTTTGCGTAGCCCGCCTTAATTCCGCGTTTGTTTTCGTGGTAAAGCTGGCTTAAACAAGTCGCCATTTTGCCGCTGCCCGGACCGGGGGCGGTTACTATTACCAGCTTGCGAGTGGTTGGCACGTATTCGTTTTTGCCAAAACCTTCGTCGCTTACGATATATTCTACGTCGGAGGGGTAGCCCTTTATCGTGTAGTGCTTATAAACCTTTATGCCTAAAGATTCTAGCCTTGCCATAAACGAATCTACGTCTTGGCAGGGCGAATATTGCGTTACGACCACGCTCCCCACGAATAAGTCTACCGAGTGGAACGCGTCGATAAGGCGCAAAACGTCTTGATCGTAAGAAATGCCTAAGTCGCTGCGGACTTTATTGCAAACTATGTCGTTAGCGTTTATAACGACTAAAAGCTCGGCTTCGTCTTTTAGCGATAACAGCATTTTTAGCTTACTGTCCGGCAAAAAGCCGGGTAGCACGCGCGAGGCGTGAAAATCGTCGAATAATTTCCCGCCGAATTCCATATATAGCTTGCCAAAATGCGAAATGCGCTCTTTAATGCGTTCAGATTGCATTTTTAAATATTTTTCGTTATCGAAGCCTATTTTAACCATCTTGTCCTCCGTATGCGGCGCTCTTTTTTCTCGCCGTCGATTATTATAGCACGGCCGATTAAAAATATCAATTGTTAGCGGCGATCGCAGCGTAAAAAATTAAAAATTTTTTTAGGCTATTTGCACCCGCCGTTTTTATCAAACAGCGAAGCCGTTAAATGTTCCCATTCGCCCTCTATTCTTTTGTCCTTACAAACGGCTGCGGCAACTATATAATTGCCGCACGGCTGGGCGACCAAGTTAAATATAAACGCCCGTCTTTAGGCGTTTGAATAAACGGCGCGTCGCAGCCGTGGCGGCGAATGGGTTTGCCTTGCCATATTTCTTCGTTAGGGGGGGTAGCGAAACGGGCGCTTCGTTAGATCTGAACAATCTGAACGGCTTGTCCGCGGGGGGGCTTTTAGGTCTTCGGCTAGGCGCATAGCCCAAATTTCGCCCACGTAGCGCCTCGGCTTTTCGTCGAACTTATGCGGTCGGTCGGCTGAATAAACTATATACGGAGCGCCGTTTTCGCAATAAAGCGTTCCGTCTATGCAACTTTCGCTTGCGGAGGAGGCGGGCGCGTTGGTTAGCGGCGTATCGCAAACCGAAATTTCGGTGCCGTGCAGCTCGTTTTTGCCCATTAACGACAAATTTTTTAAATTTTCTTTTTGCTTTTTCTTTTTAAATTTTCTTTTTGCTTTTTCGCGCAAAGCGATTTTTTGCGCAAAACGCTTTTTTGTTTAAGGCTCTAAAGCCCGTCAAACGCAAAATTTTTATCAATCGTGTTATAACACGGGCGGCAAAAAATATCAATATTAGTGCGGAGCGCGAACGCAAAATTAGCGTAAAGTGGCAAAAAGATCACGAAAACGGTAAAAAATTAAGGTAAAAATTATTACGCCGCCGTTTATTCTTGATTTTTGGCAAAAGTTGTGATAATCTTATCGTGGTGAAAAGATGACGGATTTTAAGCAAGACAAGCGAAGCAAGCGTACGCGCAGCGCCGTTAAAATAGCGCTGTTAAAGCTTTTAAAAACCAAGCCTTACGGCGAAATAACCGTTACGGAACTAACCGCGCTGGCGGGTATAAACCGCAACTCGTTTTACACGCACTATTCCGGCGTTGAAAGCATTTTTGACGACTTGAACGCCGACGTGCTTTTTTCGTGCGAGCAAATTTTTTCTAAATATACCTACGCCGAGGTTAAAAACGACCCCTATCCGCTGTTAAAAGAGGTTTCTAACGCGCTTTCAACCAGCCGCCATTATATGGAATATTTGGTTTTTACCGATTCGCCTACGGGGTTTTCGCGCAAGCTTAAAGATTCGCTGTGCGAAAAACTTTACGCCGTTTATTTAAACGAGCGCGGCGACGATAACCCGGTAGTTCCGTATATGTTCTCGTTTTTGGTCAGCGGTTTGTTCGAGCTGTATTACCGCTATTTTAACGAGCACAGTTCCGTTCCGCTGGAAACGGTTACCGCATGGGCGGCTGTGTTTATGCAACGTTGCGTTGCCGTTATGAGCGATA
>CAYZWD010000176.1:0-2918 GCA_964482115.1 uncultured Acidiphilium sp.
ATATTATATAAAAAATATATAAAAAGTCCGCCTATAAGCCCGTTAACGCCACTTTCGCTTATTTTTGCCGAGTACTAAACCGCCACGATAAACGAAAGAACTTTTCGTTAGCAAAACAAATCTGAATGAGTGCCCGTGCGATACATAGAAAGCACTAAAACGTCATCGAACTTTTCATAAACAAGCAGCCAATCGGGCTCGATATGGCATTCCCAATATCCCGAATATTCGCCAACCAACAAATGCACGCGATTTTTTGGTTCTAACGGCTCTCCTCTTGCTAGTTTTTCGATTATATCGAACAGCTTTTCAAGATTTTTTCCCCTTTTTACGGCTTGCTTTAAATCCTTTTCGAATCGATTAGTGTATATGATTTTATAGCTCATACACCAAGAGCCTTTCGCATTTCGTCTACGCTAGAATATTTTTTCGCATTAGGATCGCGGGCTAATCTTCTGCCCTCCTCGATAGCCGCAACCGTTTCGGCGTTAGGGGTTTCCACACGCATATTAAACGGCAAACCGTTTTCTCTTATAACGGCTTTTAAAAAAATATTGAAAGCCGTAGACGTGTTAATGCCGAGCTCTTCAAATATTTTTTCAGCCGCGGCTTTCGTTTCTTTTGAAGTTCGTATGTTTAAATTGGTATATTCCATAAAACGCCTCCTTTTACGAGCAATCTAACTACGAGTAACCTAATTTTATAATACTATATCTATATGCGAAAAGTCAATGATTTTTGCGTAATTCTTCGTAGATTTTCGTAATTTATACAAAAAAGTGCAGTTTAATAAATTCATTGCAAAACACGAAAAGTCCGCCTATAAGCCCGTTAACGCCACTTTCGCCTATTTTTGCCGAGCAAGACGACGAACTTTTGCGCTACAAAAACAAGCACGCGTCGCCGTTATTTGCGTGACGTAAAATTTGCGGTGTTTCGACTATCGGCATATCCATATTCGCGTTTCATTGCGTCAACAGAAACTACCCACTGTTTACCAAATTTATACACGTCAATTCCGTCAACGAGTTTTCCGTAAGTTATTGCTTTGCGGAGAGTGCTTTCGTTTAACCCCCAAAGTGCGGTTGCGTCACTAAACGCCATAAGCCCGTCAAATGGAGTATTTACCCTAACGCCGTTTTCCCATAGCTCGTCGCACGATAAATCTAATTCGTCATTCCAAACGATACCGTACCCGCCAACGTCAACGGTTACGTTATAAAACTCTTCAGCATTTTGTAAAGCAACAAAAACGGGCAAACGTTCGAACAGCGGTTTTACGTCATAAATTTTAGTAACACCCTCGCAAAATTGCACGCTTAACTTGTAATCGGGCATAGCAGAAACGTTTTTTACTTTGTGAAACATAACGTTAAGCCTCCTTTATTCAAGCGGAGAAATATTCTTAAAATCCTGCGTTTCCCAAATTTCTTTTAATTCGTCCTTATGCAAATTGCTCCATTCTTGCACCATCGCAAGCGCTTTAGGCGGTAAATACCCTTCAAGCACCTCGCCGGTCATAAAATCGATCGCTGCTACGTCATCGTTATATATGGCATGAATATGCGGCGGATTATGCTCTTTTTGCAAAAAATACATTCTAATGATAATTCCGTAAAATCTTGATAAAACCGGCATTTCATTATCTCCCTTTTTTCTTTACTATAAGTATATCACGGTATCGTGATATTTGTCAACGTTTTTTTTCATTTTTTTCGCAAAAAAACTAACACGAAGGGCGCACAAGCAAAAAAATTACCTTTTTTGTATTATAATTATTTTTTCAATTCAATATTTTGCGAAATCAAAAAAGAGAATGGCGGTGCAATTATTACAAAAACAAGCACGCGTCGCCAAAAGAGAAAAATCTGTATTTTTCTTGCACCGCTAAGTTGTATAGTTCCAAAGTTTTTTCGCGGGTTAAAAATGCAGAAACGAGCATTATTAAAGTGCTTTCCGGCAAATGAAAATTGGTAATTAAGCCTTGAACGCATTTAAACTCGTAAGGCGGATAGATAAAAATACCCGTATCGCCCGAGCATGGCGTAATAAAACCGTTTTTATCGGCGACGGTTTCTAACGTGCGCACGGCGGTAGTGCCCACCGCTATAACCCTACGCCCTTGTTTTTTGGCGGCGTTAACGGCGGCGGCAGCCTCTTCGCTAACGCAATAGTGCTCTACGTGCATTTTATGCTCTAAAATATTATCGCTTTTTACGGGGCGGAACGTTCCAAGCCCGACGTTTAGCTGCACGCGGGCAAATTCAACACCTTTTTGCTTAAGTTTTTCGATAAGCTCTTCGGTAAAATGCAACCCCGCGGTAGGCGCGGCGGCAGAGCCCTCTTGCTTGCAATAAACAGTTTGATATCTGTTTTGGTCTGCAAGTTTTTCGTGAATGTAAGGCGGGAGCGGCATTTCGCCCACGCGGGACAACACATCTTCAAAAACGCCGTCGAATTCAAAACGAACTATCCGTTCGCCCGTTTCGGTGCGCGAAAGCACGGTTAAAGCAAGCTCGCTAGAAACGGTAAGCCTAGCGCCCTCCCGCGCTTTTTTGCCGGGGCGAACCATAATTTCCCAGTCGGTAAGGTTTAGGCGCTTTAACAAAAGCAACTCTATTTTGCCGCCGTGTTCGGTGTGCGCGTAAATGCGCGCGGGGTAAACCTTGGTGTCGTTAACAACTAAAAGGTCGCCGGGGCGCAAAAGATCTACGAGGTCGTAAAAATGCTTGTGCGTAGTTTGCCCGCTTTGTCTATCGTAGCACAAAAGCCTAGAAGCGTCACGCGGGTAAAGCGGTTTTTGAGCTATGAGTTCTTCGGGTAAATCGTAATAAAAATCAGAAGTCTTTAAAGTATCCATATTTGCAATAATAAAATAAAAATGTGCCCCTATAAGCCCGTTATCGCTTAGTTCGCTA
>CAYZWD010000177.1:0-2918 GCA_964482115.1 uncultured Acidiphilium sp.
TTGAAGAACAGCGCATTAAAAACATGACCGTCGAAACGTTCGGCGTGGAATATCCCGCGCCCGAAAAAAAGTAAGCCATGATACACTCTATGTGCGGCGGCGGGCTTAGCGATAACGAAACGTTAAGCTTTGCTAAGGTTAAATTCAACGCCGAAAAAGCGCCCGCGGGCTTAGATTGTTCGCGCCCGTATTGGTTTATAAGCGAAATTCCGTTTTTAAAGGCGGGCGATACGGTTTTAGCCCCAAGTCGTTTAGGCGAGCGGTGCGAGGCCGTCGTTTTGCGCGTGGATAACACCGACGAGCAAACCCCGCCGTTCCCTATAAAAACCATGAAAAAGCTTATTTCTAAGCTATAAAAACAAAAAGCCCGCGTTTTTTACGGGCTTTTTTGATATTTTTTCGGGCAATTTTATATTGAATTGTTTTTTAGTTACAATATAATTAACAAAAAAATACGATAAAAAAGGCAAGGGCATAAAATTAAAAACGATTTTAGTTGCGCGGATTGGGAAAAGTATATTCCGATCCCGATTTATAGCGGCAACTTCACCGAGCTTTACGAGGTTACTTGGCGGCTCGCGTACGATCATATAAAATATATAGACGGCATGCCGCAAACCCCTTATATGGACGAGGCGTTTTGCGATACTAACATTTGGATTTGGGATACGTGTTTTATGTCTCTTTTTTGCAAGTTCGCGCGGGCGAAACGCTTTCGACTTATTAACGCATTATAAGCGCATTTATAACCGTATTGATAGCCGTATAAAAAATATTTAAACGCGTATAAAAAGCATTTAAAAATACTTCGCGGGCAAAAAGACTTAAAAAATAGCAAAAAAATAAAAGCGTTTTTGCGGCATTTTCGCTAGCCGATTAAAAACGCTTTACTTTTTTAAGCTTTTTTATATAATTATATATAGCTAATAATTTATGTATAGTTAATAAACGAAGAGGGCGTAATAAAATGTCTGAATTTATGAATGAACTTAGGCGCACCGATTATTGCGGTACGCTTAGAGCTTCCGATTGCGGCAAAGAGGTAGTCGTTTGCGGTTGGGTGCAAAAAAGAAGAAGCCTCGGCAGCCTTATTTTCGTCGATTTACGCGATAGGAGCGGTATCGTTCAAATCGTGCTAGACGAAACCTGCGAAAAATCCGTGTTCGAAAAAGGCGAGCAAATTCGTTCCGAATACGTTATAATGGCAAAAGGCGCGGTGCGCGAGCGCTCGTCTAAAACCAACAAAATTCCTACCGGCGATATCGAAGTTTTGGTAAGCGAGCTTAAAATTCTTTCGGAGGCGGATACCGCTCCGTTTGAAATAACGGACGAAACCAACGTTAACGAAACGCTAAGGCTTAAATACCGTTATTTAGACCTACGCCGTCCGTCGCTGCAAAGAAATCTTTTCGTGCGGAACGAAATAACCAAGTCCGCCAGAAGATTTTTCGACGACAACGGGTTTATAGAGGTCGAAACGCCGATGCTCGGCAAATCTACGCCGGAGGGCGCGCGCGACTATTTAGTGCCGTCACGCGTGCACGAAGGGTGTTTTTACGCGCTTCCGCAATCGCCACAGCTTTATAAGCAACTTTTAATGATTGCGGGGTTCGATAGATATTATCAAATAACCAAGTGTTTCCGCGACGAAGACTTGCGCGCAAACCGTCAGCCCGAATTTACTCAAATCGACGTGGAAATGAGTTTCGTCGAAACCGTTGAAGACGTAATTTATCCCATCGAAGGGCTTATTAAAAACATATTCAAAAACGCCGCGGGGTTAGATTTAGGCGACGGGCATTTTAGGCAAATGACCTATCGCGAGGCTATGGAAAATTACGGTTCCGATAAGCCGGATACCCGCTTCGGAATAAAAATTCATAACGTTTCGGATATTTTTGCGGGTAGCGAATTTAAGGTGTTTGCCGACGCGTTAAATATCGCGATAGGGCCTATTCGCGGCAGCGTGCGCGCTATCAACGCGGAAGGTTTAGCCGATAAACTTTCGCGTAAAGAGTTAGACGCCACCGTAGAGTATGCTAAAACGCTAGGCGCTAAAGGGCTTTGCTGGATTACTTGGCAAACCGGCGGCGAAGTGAAAAGTTCGTTCGCTAAATTCTTAACGCCCGAAAACGTAGAGGGTTTAAAGGCTCGTTTGAACTTTAAAGAGGGCGATACGTTGTTTATCGCCGCCGATAAAGATTACGTAGTGTTTAACACCTTGGGCGGCGTAAGGCTTATGCTTGCCGAAAAGTTCGGGCTTATCGATAAAAACGTTTACGATATTTTGTGGATAACGGAGTTCCCGATGTTCGAATGGTCGGAGGAGGAAAACCGCTATATGGCGGTGCATCACCCCTTTACCGCGCCTATGAACGAAGACTTGGATATCGTTGAAAGCGACCCGGGTAAGGCGCGCGCTAAGGCTTACGACCTCGTTATTAACGGTCAAGAAGCGGGCGGCGGCTCTATAAGGATTCACTCGCGCGATATTCAGAAAAAAATGTTCAACATTTTAGGCTTTTCAGACGAGGAAATTCAACGCAAGTTCGGCTTTTTCGTAGACGCGTTCAACTACGGCGCACCCCCGCACGGCGGGCTTGCTTTCGGGCTTGATAGGTTAACTATGCTTATCACTAAAGATGAATCTATTCGCGACGTAATAGCTTTTCCCAAGGTTCAAACCGCTTCGTGCTTGATGAGCGACGCACCTTCTTTGGTCGACGATAAGCAACTTAAAGAGCTTTATATTTCTATCGATAAAAGCGATAAGTAAAAAGTTCGTTTTACGGCGAAAATACAACTGAAAATCAAAAACTTAAAACGAGATTAAAGCGAAAGCGTTAAACGCGCTCTCGCTTTTTTTATGAGAAAAAACCACCGGCAATGCCGGTGTTGCCAAAAAAGCTTTAGCTTCA
>CAYZWD010000178.1:0-2593 GCA_964482115.1 uncultured Acidiphilium sp.
CTATAAGGCCGTTAGCGGCACTTTCGATGCTGAAAACGGTTACTATTCGGGCGATAACGGCGGAATAAAAAGTAAGGGTGTAAAAGTTGCAAATAATACGAACGAAAATGCGGCTGGCAAAGCAAAAAACCAAAAAACTTCAAAAAGAACCGTCGGCGGCGGTTTTGGCGCGACTAACGCCGAAAGTTTAACAAAAGCCGAAAAACGAGAAAAAAGCCAAGCCGATAAAACCGAGCGAGCAACCGCTCGCGAGCAAAAGCGGCAAGCCGCCCTCATAAAAAAGCAAGAAAAAGAGGAGTTGCGCGCTCAGCGCCGCATAGAGGCGGCGAAAGCCGAACGAGAAAAAAAGGAAAGCGCTAAAAAGGCTAAGCTTGCAAAAAGGCAGGCGGCAGAGCGCAAAAAGCAAACACTAAAAGAACTAAAACTTAAAAAGCGGGAAGAGCGGCTTGCTCGGCGCGATGCGTTAAAACACGAAAGCAAGATGGATCGCCGCGAGCGTATTTTAGCCGAAAAGCAAGAAAAAGCAAGGCTAAAAAGCGAAAAGCGCGCCGCGCGCGTTAAGCTGAAGCAGCAAAAAATGCAAGCCAAGCAAGAGGCGGCAAGGCTAAAAGCCGCAGAGCGCAAGCAAAAACGCCAAACGCGCGCCTCACGCGGCATAGGCGGGTGGTTGGCAGCGGTAATAGCGCTAGGCTCGTGCGTGTTGGTTTTATCGACGGTTCTCGTGTGGAACGTGTTTATGGCAAACGGCGGCGAAGATATGCTTTCGGGCGTTTATCAGCAAGCGTTTTACGATTTAGTCGGCTACGTAGACAATATCGACGTAAATCTTGCCAAGCTTAGCGTTACCGAAGACGAGGCTCAAACGCAAAAAATGCTAAACGAGGTAAGCGTTCAGGCGAGCCTTGCCGAAAGCGATTTAGCGGCGCTCCCTTTGGCGGAAGAAAGCCGCAGCGGCACAATTAAATTCGTTAATCAGCTGGGCGATTTTAGCAAATATTTATCAAACAAGCTTATCGACGGCGAAAAAATAGCCGAGGACGATAAAAAAACGCTTGCCGAGCTTAGGCGAATAAACGGTTCGCTCAAGCAAGACTTAACCGAGCTTGCCGCAAAAATCGATAAAAACTATAATTTTATCAGCCTTTTAAGCGGCGAAGAAGATAATATCGTTTTGCAAAAGTTTGCCGAACTTCAATCTAACTCGATGGATTATCCGCAAATGATTTACGACGGACCTTTTGCCGACCGCCCCGAAAAAAGCGCGGCTGAAAAAGCCGTCGGCGGCGAAAAAATAACCGCGGAGCAAGCTAAAAATCATTTTATTAAGTATTTTGCCGACTATTCCGTTACCGAGGCGGGCGTTATAGGCGAGGCTCAGGGCGACGGCTTCGGCAGTTATAATATCGAAGGCGTTGCGGGCGGAGAACAGCTTTTTGCTCAAATAACTTACGACGGCAGACTGATAGATTTTAACTGGTATATGGAATGTTCTAGCGTTAACTACGGGCGCGACGACTGCATCGAAATAGCGCGCGAAACTTTGCAAAAGTGGGGCTATATGTCGGTTAAACCGGTGTGGACAACCCAAAGCGGCACCACAACTTACGTTAATTTTGCAGAGGAACAAAACGGCGTGGTTATTTATGCGGATATGATTAAGGTTAGCGTTTGCATGGAGCGCGGCAAGGTTTACGCGGCGGATTTTAAAGCGTATATCGAATGCCATAAAGAGCGCGAAATTGCTGATCCTAAAATAACCGTCGAAACGGCGGAAAAGCGTTTATCGCAAGAGCTTGAAATTAAAACTTCGCGCTTATGCGTAATTCCGCTTGAAAACACTAAAAAAGAGCGCCTCGCCTACGAATTTGCGGGCGAAGCGCAGGGCGAGGAATATTACGTTTATATCGACGCCGAAAGCGGCAAGCAACTAAAAATATTTAAAGTAGTGCAAACTACGCAGGGCACTTTATTGCTGTAATTTATAAAGTAAATAAAAAGGCTTCACTTTTTTGGTGAAGTCTTTTTTTGCCGTTAACGGGCTTATAAGCGGACTTTTCGTTTTTTTGATGAATTATTAGCGAATGCGTACTTCGCACGCCTTGCGCTTAAAAATTATCAAAATCACCCCTAATCCGTCTTTTGCTAGCGCAAAAGCCGCCTTTCCCAAAAGATATACGGCAGAAAGTTTTTTTGTGTTTGAGCCATTTAAAATAATACCAAAAAACCCGTCTATAGGTCGATTAACGGCATATAGGCGGGTTTTTGTTATGGGATTGTTACGGTTTTATAAATCAATAAATTGAGTAGCCTTGTTTGAGTTATAAGTTGGGTTTATAAATCGACCGTGCCGTCCGAGCAAATAACTTGCGTTGCGGGTACGTCATAATTCCAGTATTCTCCTTTAGTTATAGCATTCCACTCGGCAACTGTACCGTTAAAATTAATTTCATTAAGATCGCGGCTACCCCAGAACGCCCCACTACCAATAGAAGTAACGCTATCGGGTATAGTAACGCTAGTAAGCTTGCTGCAACCCGCGAACGCCCCACTACCAATAGAAGTAACGCTATCGGGTATAGTAACGCTAGTAAGC
>CAYZWD010000178.1:2693-2916 GCA_964482115.1 uncultured Acidiphilium sp.
TTGCTGCAACCCGCGAACGCATAACTACCAATAGAAGTAACGCTATCGGGTATAGTAACGCTAGTAAGTCCGTTGCAACCACGGAACGCAGACTCACCAATAGAAGTAACGGAGCCGTCGGTAGGTATAACGCTGTTTTTACAACCTAAAATTAGGGTTTTAGTAGCAGTTTCTATTAAACAATTATCTTTACTATGGTATTTTGTATTTCCGCTAGCTACGG
>CAYZWD010000179.1:0-1322 GCA_964482115.1 uncultured Acidiphilium sp.
GCTTGTTGGGGTTAATAAGCTACCTAACCGCGGGCGAAAAAGAAACCCGCGCTTGGACTATAACCGTGGGCACTAAAGCCCCGCAAGCCGCGGGCAAAATTCACTCCGATTTCGAGCGCGGCTTTATCAAAGCGGATATAGTCGACTATCAAACGTTGTTAGACTGCGGCAGTTACACGAAGGCGAAAGAGGCGGGCAAGGTTCGCTCCGAGGGCAAAGAATACGTTATGAAAGACGGCGACGTGGTGCTGTTTAAGTTTAACGTGTAATCGCCAACGTATACCGCGATAGAAAGTCGGCTTAAAAAATAAAAATAAAAAACGTTAAAAAGCGTAAAAAACAAAAAATTCCGCAAAACCGACGTGAAAAAACGCGTTTTTACGGAGTAAAGAAAAAAATAAAAAAATAGACGGGGAAACGGTGAAGGTTTCCGTTTCCCCGCCGCAAGCGCCGTTAACGCTTGCAAAAAAAAGAAGGAGATGGGTTGGCGTTTTAAGCGTAAAGCCCGCAAGGAGCGTTGCTCTTGCTTTACTTTACGCCCTTATTATACGCCCCGAAAAGTTAAAATTCGGTAAAATAATCGCCCTAAATAAAAATAATAAAAAAATTTAAGGGGCGAATATATCGCCTTTTTTATATGCGTTTTTTGCGGTTTTAGCGTGAAATATTAACCGTTTTTAGCAAAATCTACGCTACCGTTTGCGTTTTTTGCATTCTATTCGGTGCGTTTGGGCGTTTTTTAAGCGCGGGCTAAATAATAAGGCGATATAGGGCGACGATAAAAAAACCTAAAAAACCTTTAAGGAGTAAACATGTATAACGTATTAGTCGTAGAGGACGAGCAAAACATTTTAAAGCTCATGAGCATTCGTTTAAAAAAGTCGGGGTTTAACGTGATAGCGGCAAGCTCGGCAAAAGAGGCGTTAGCCGCGATAGAAAGCGGCGAACCCGATATTATGGTGGCGGACGTTATGATGCCCGAAACGAACGGGTTCGAATTAGTCGAAAAAATTCGCCTGAGCGGTAACGGTATTCCCGTAATACTCGCCACCGCAAAAGAAAGTATCGACGACAAGCGCGAGGGGTTTAACTGCGGGGCAGACGATTATATGGTTAAGCCCATCGACCACGAAGAGTTGGTTTTGCGCATAAACGCGCTGATAAAGCGCGCGGATTTCCGCCGCGAAAAAAAGCTTACGGTAGGCTCGGTTACCCTCGATTACGAAAAACTTTCGGTTTATAACGCGGCGGGCGTAACGGCTCAGCTTTCTAAAAAAGAATTTTTAATACTTTTTAAGCTACTTTCTTACCCGGAACGCATT
>CAYZWD010000179.1:1332-2879 GCA_964482115.1 uncultured Acidiphilium sp.
CGCATTTTTACCAAAAATCAGCTTATGGACGAGTTTTGGGGGTACGAAAGCGATACTTATTCGGATACGGTAAAGGTGCACGTAAACCGCATTCGCAACAAAATAGCGTGTTTTTCTGAAATAGACGTGGTCACCGTGCGCGGGCTGGGTTATAGAGGGGTTAAAAATGTTTAAACAATCGGAGCGGTCGCTCGCGGTGCGCATAACGATGGTGGTTTTTGCGAGCATATTGTTTTCGCAAACGTTTACGTTTTTTATATTCGCGCTTTTACTGCGGCTAAAACTTATAATTCCGCAAGCCAATTTTACGGTGTATTTGGCGGCTGCGTTCGGCGCGTCGTGTATTTTGGGCACTACGATAGCCGCGTTTTTATCTAACCAACTGTCCGATGCGTACGAAAGGTATAAGCGCGCTCTGCGCGAAATAGCTTGCGGCAATTTCGACGTTTGCGTGCCCGAAGATAAAACCGCTTTGTTCGGGCAAATCGCGCACGATATAAACCTCACCGCGCGCGAACTTAAAAATAACAGAATAATGCGTAACGACTTCGTTTCTAATTTCTCGCACGAGCTTAAAACGCCTATCGTTTCTATAAACGGCTTTGCGGAGCTGCTTATGGCGGATAACGTAAACGAAGAAGAACGGCGCGAATACGCGGCTATAATTTATCAAGAAAGTTCGCGGCTTTTAAACTTGGCGAAAAACACCTTGCTTTTAAGCAAGTTGGAAGGGCAATCCGCCGTTTTTGAAAAAAAACTGTTCCGCCTAGACGAAAGCGTTGAAAACGCCGCCATTATGCTGGCTAAGCAAATTAAAGAAAAAAACGTTAGCTTAAAGTGCGATTTGGATAAAATTTATTATTTTTGGGACGCGGATTTATTTTCGCAAGTGGCAATAAACTTGCTTTCTAACGCTATAAAATACGGCGGAGAAAACGGCGTGGTCGAAGTTTCGCTTAAACAAAAAGAAGATAACGTTAGGTTTTCCGTAAAAGACCACGGCGTCGGTATGGACGAAAAAACTTTGTCACGCGTGTTCGAGCGGTATTTTCAGGGCGACGGCTCGCATAAAAGCGAGGGCAACGGCTTGGGACTTTCTATCGTAGATAAAATAATTAAGCTGTGCGGCGGAAAAATCGAGGTTTATTCGAAACCCGATGCAGGTAGTGAGTTTTTGGTAATTTTGCCTATGCGTAACCCCGAATAAAAACGCGTTCGGCGTATTTTTGCGCGGCGTAGCCAAAGCCTACGTCTATATGGCTTTGTGTTTTTTGCCAGATATAGGCGCGGTTTTAACGTATTTTTGCGTAAATTTGCAAAAATGGCGTAAAAGCGTGAAAAAAGCGCAAAATTAATTTGACTTGACGATTTTAAAAGTATATAATAAATAGCGGAAACGGAAGGGGCTTAGCGTTTTTTCGGTTTTCGGTCGGCGCGGCGCGTACGCGCGGATAAAAAAATAAGATATAAAATTAAAAATTTATAAGTTTTTTGGAGGAACAAAAAATGGCAAAAGTAAGAGTAGGCATTAACGGTTTCGGTCGTAT
>CAYZWD010000180.1:0-2876 GCA_964482115.1 uncultured Acidiphilium sp.
AAACGCCAACGTCGTTAAAGTCCGGCATATAAACGAGGTAACGCCCCGCGAACGATAAATAGTTGGTGAGCCTAACGCCCTTAGTGCCGAACGGCTCTTTGGCGGCTTGAACCATAACTTCGTCGCCTTGGCTAACGCTTAGCGCTTTGGGCAATTCGATTTCGGCGGCGTCGCTTTTATCGGCTAGTAAATCTTCGATATAAAGATAGCCGTTTTTATCGAGCCCTACGTCTATAAAGGCGGCTTGCATGCCGTCTAGCACGGCGGTAACGCGCCCTTTAAACACGCTCCCCGCGATTACCTTACTATTGTGTTTTTCAACGTGATATTCGAGCAGTTTTCCGTCCTCTGCAAGCGCCGCTATTATACTGCCGCAAAACGCGTCTATAAAAATATTCTTGGGCATATTTATCCTTCTTATTTGCGCGGAATTTTTATCCGTTTTTTCTAAAAGTATGCGATAATCGACCTATAGCCCCGTTTTTATAATTTCGGCAGTGCTTGGCAGTTTTAAAAGCAAAGGTCCTTAGCCGTTTAAATTACGGCTAAAATTATTAGAGTTTAAAGCCGTTTACGTATTCGTCGAAAGGCGTTTCGGAGGCGTAAACCTCGGTTTTGATAACAGCGCCTAATTCGCCGCCGTAAAGGCTTATAAGTTTTTTTGCAAACGCATCTGCACGCAAAGTATCGTTGCCGAACCCCAGCGTTGCGATAACGCAATCGTCTAGCGCTTGCAATCCGTATATGCGCGAGCGTAAGTTTTTTTGCTCGCCCTTTTTATCGGTAACCAAAAACTCTTGCGAGTTTAATATTTCGCTGACGTCGAACGGGTTAACGCCGTAAATTTGATAGCGCGCGCGGGTTATAGCCCCCGCTACGTTAACCTTTTTGCTTACGTCTTGCGCGGCTTTACACGTAATTCCACGCACGGTAAATTCGTTAAACCTGCGCATAAATTCAGCCGCGGGCTGCTCGGTATCTACGTAGCAATACTCGCAAAGCGATTTTATGCCCACGCCCATGGGCGCGTTCATATATATATGCATGTGCGGGTTAAACCCTTTCGATTTAGTTATGTCTATATCGGCGCGGCGCATTATTTTGCTCAAATGTTTGAGCGTATCCAGGTGCGAAATATATTCCGCGCCGTCCGTTTTGGTATATTTAAAAACTAACATTTTTAACCTTTTTTACGCCTTATTTTCTCCGCCCGCGTCGTTTTGACTGCGGCTAGGCAAATCGCACTTGAAGCACTTTTGCATTCCGCACGCCTTACATCCGCTTAAACAACCGCCGCTAACTTTATTTTCATAAGCCTTGTGCCGCTCGCTTAACAAGAATTTTTTATCTACGAAAATATCTATAAAATCCCAAGGCAGAACTTCTTTTTCGCCCCATTCGCGGGTGTAAAGTTCGGGCGATAATCCGCAGTCGGAAAGCGCGTTTAACCACTCTTCGTGTTTAAAAAACTGTTGCCAGCCGTCGAATACGCAGCCGCGGCGGTAAGCGTTTTCGATAACCGCGCCGAGCCGCCTGTCGCCCCTAGCCAAAACCGCCTCCGTTTGCGAAAGTTCGTAATCGTTCCAGCTAAAGCTTACGCCTTTAATAAACAACTCTTTTTTAAGTAGTTCTACCTTATGCAACACTTCTTCTTTAGTGGCTTGTTTTTCGTATTGAAAGGGGGTAAACGGCTTAGGAATAAAGGTTGAAACGCTAACAGAAATGCGCAACGCCCTAGCCCGCGACGGGTTTTTGGCGTAACTTTGCTTAATTTTTTTAACGATTGCGGGAATGCCTAACAAATCTTCGTCCGTTTCGGTGGGCAATCCCATCATAAAATAAAGCTTAATACTGCTGTAACCTAAACGGAAAGCAATATCTATGCCGCGCTCTATTTCTTCGTCCGTAATGTCTTTATTTATAACGTCGCGCAAGCGTTGCGTGCCCGCCTCGGGGGCAAACGTAAGCGAGTTTTGGCGCGAAAATCTAGTAAAATTGCTTTCAAAACTATCTATTCTAAGCGACGGGAGCGACATTTTTACGTCCGGCAGTTTTTCGTTAACGCTATCTAAAAGCGTAGAAAGCTCGGTATAATCGCCCGTTGAAAGCGAGTTTAACGAAAGTTCGGAAAATCCGCCGTTTTTAACTATCGAACAAGCTTGCTCGGTAAGTTTTTGCACGCTGCGCTTGCGCACGGGGCGATATAAAAAGCCCGCTTGGCAAAACCTGCACCCGCGGTAGCACCCGCGCATTACTTCGATAATGGCGCGGTCGAAAACCGCTTCCGTATTGCCAACGCCGAATTTTTCGGGATAAATAGCATCGTTCAAGTTTTTAACGAGCGCTTTTTTAACGTAAGTTTTGCCCGTAAAACCTTTAATCGTTCCGTCTTCGTTATATTCAACGTTCATAAACGCGGGCACGTAAACCCCGTCTAAAAGGCTGGCTTTTTGCAAAAATTCACGCTTAGAACCAACGCTAAGCCGTATTTTGGCAAGCTCTGCCATAACCTCTTCTCCGTCGCCTATGGTGAAAATATCGATAAAATCCGCCATCGGTTCGGGATTGCAAACGCACGGCCCGCCCGCTTGAATTATAGGGAAATCTTCGCCGCGATCACTGCTTTTTAGTGGAATACCCGCTAAATCGAGCATATATAAAACCGCGGTGTAACTCATTTCGTATTGCAACGAAAATCCCAGCATATCAAAATCGCCTAGCGGGCGTTTAAGCCCGAGCGAATAAAGCTTTATATCGTTTTGCTTAAGTAACGCGCCGAAATCGGGCCACGGCGCAAAACACCTGTCTACGCACGTGTTTTTTACGCTGCGAATAGATTCGCAAACTATTTTTATGCCCACGTTGCTCATGCCCAC
>CAYZWD010000181.1:0-2873 GCA_964482115.1 uncultured Acidiphilium sp.
AGCGGCAACGTAGGCGGTTAAAAGCTCGGTTGCCGTTTTATTCGCCGTTTTATCGTTTTTTGCCGTTTCGTCTTTTAGCGGAAAATATTTTTCGGGGAACAAAACGTCCGAAACGCTCATATCGTTACTCGTTATCGTGCCGGTTTTATCAACGCACAAAACGTCTACTCGGGCAAGCGTTTCAACGCTGCGCATATCGTGCAGCAAAACGTGGTTTTTAGCAAGCCTCACGGCGCTTAGCGCAAGCGCTACCGTGGTTAAAAGTCGCAAACCTTCGGGAATCATGCCTATCAGCGCGCCCAAGGTGGAGTTTATAGAATCCGCGGTCGGTAGATTTTGTATAAAATGCGATTGGCAAAACAAAAGTATGCCCATCGGAATTATTATTATGCCCGCCGAAAGGATAATTCTGTTTATATCCTTAATCATTTCGGACTGTTTGTCTTTAATTTCTTTTGCTTGCAACGTAAGTTTTGCCGAATACGAGTCTTTGCCCACGTTAACCAGCAAAACCGTAGCCGTGCCCGATATAACGAAACTGCCCGATAATAGTTCGCCGCCCGCTTTTTTTTCTATTTCGTCGGCTTCGCCCGTCAAAAGCGATTCGTTTACCGAAAGTTCGCCTTCTAAAACCTTGCAGTCCGCGGGGATTTGCTGCCCGGCTTGCAAAATAACTACGTCGTCTTTTACCAATTCGTCCGAGGGGAGTTTTACCTCTTGCCCGTCGCGCAGGACGATATACGTAGATTTATCTAACAAGGTGAGCTTATCGAGTATGTATTTAGAGCGCATTTGCTGAAAAATGCCTATCCCTACGTTCGCCAGCACTACGGGCAAAAAGGTTAGCTGAGCAAAGTCGCCCGTACTTATCAGCAAAATTGTGAACAGCGTGAATACCGCGTTAAAGTAGGTAAAAATATTACTTATTAATATCGAAAAATAGCTTTTGCTCGCGGCGGCTTTAACCACGTTCGTTTTTCCGTTTTTTATCCGCTCGTTTACCTCGGCGGTCGTTAATCCTAAATTTTTCATAGTTAAGCATATAATATCACTATTTAATCGCAAAAGTCAAGTTATTAAAACGCAAAAGTAAAGTTATTAAAAAGTGCGCATAAAATTTTTAACTATAAGAGCCCTTTATGCTTGCAATAAAAAAAGGTGTGGTTAAAGTTTAATAAAATTTGATAAACCGCGCGTTAAACGTTGCCGATTTTGCAAAAGTATGCTATAATATTAAATTGCTAGGGTAGGCGTTCAATATTATGTGATATTACGCGCGTTCGCGGGGTAAACTCGCCGCTCTTTTAACGAATAATCCGTGCGTGTTTTCGCGCGTTTTACCGCAGGTTTCCGCGCTCTTAAATTTGTCGCTTGGCCGCATTAAAAATTTAGCGCGCACATTTTCCCTCTTTTAAAGGTGTTATATGAAGGATAAATACGTAAGTCCGCTTTGCGAACGCTATGCGGATGCAAAAATGCAAAAAATATTTTCGGCTGATAACCGCTATTCCACTTGGCGCAAGCTTTGGGTTGCGCTTGCGGAGGCGGAAAAGGAGCTCGGTTTAAATATAACGGACGGGCAAATTGCCGAAATGCAGGCTCACGTTTACGATATCGATTATCAAAAAGAGGCGGAATACGAAAAATCGCTTCGGCACGACGTAATGGCGCACATTTACGCTTACGGCGACGTGTGCCCCTCGGCTCGCCCCATAATTCACTTGGGTGCAACTTCGTGCTACGTTACCGATAATACCGATATTATTTTGCTTAAAGAGGGGCTAACGGCTATTCGCGCGCTTTTGGTTAACGCCATCGCCGCAGTTTATAACTTTGCCCAAAAATATAAAGGCTTGCCCGTTTTGGCTTACACTCATTTTCAAGCGGCTCAACCCACGACGCTGGGCAAGCGTGCAACGCTGTGGCTTAACGATTTAACCGAAGATTTAAAGCGCCTCGATTTCGAGCTTAGCGAGCTTAAATTTTTCGGTTGCAAAGGCACTACGGGCACGGGCGCTAGCTTTTTATCGCTTTTTAATAACGAGCAAAAGGTTTTCGAGCTGGAAAAAATCATTGCAAAAAAGTTCGGTTTTAGCAAAATAGTTCCCGTATCGGGGCAAACCTATTCGCGTAAAATCGATAGTTACGTTTTAAACGTTTTGTCGTCTATCGCGCAGTCCGCCGCAAAATTTTCGTCGGACGTGCGCCTTATGTGCCACATGAAAGAGGTCGACGAGCCGTTCGAAAGCAAACAAATAGGTTCTTCCGCAATGGCTTACAAACGCAACCCGATGCGCAGCGAACGTATAGCTTCGCTTGCTCGCTACGTTATGGTCGACGCGTTAAACCCCGCTATTACGGAGGCGCAACAATGGCTAGAACGCACGCTGGACGATTCCGCCAACAAACGAATTTCCGTGCCGGAGGCGTTTTTGGCAACTAGCGGCGTATTGAATCTTTATATAAACGTAATAAGCGGGCTTACCGTTTACGATAAAGTTATCGAAAAGAATTTAAGCCGCGAGCTTCCGTTTATGGCAACCGAAAACGTGCTTATGTATCTGGTTGAAAAAAAGGGGTGCGATAGGCAATGGGTGCACGAAAAAATTCGCGTTCATTCAATCGCCGCGGGTAACCGCGTTAAAATCGAAGGCGGAGATAACGATCTTATAGACCGACTTGTCAACGATAAAGAATTGAATATCACGCTTGAAGAAATCAATTCCGTGGTTAACGCAAAAAACTTAAGCGGGCTTGCCGAAAAACAAACCGAGCAATTTTTGACCGAGGTTAAGCGAGACGTTTTAGATAAAAACGCAGAGCTGTTAGGTTTAAAAGCCGAAGTAAACGTTTAATAATTTTTTGCTTTAAAT
>CAYZWD010000182.1:0-2834 GCA_964482115.1 uncultured Acidiphilium sp.
ATCAATAACCGTGCCGAGTGGCGGTGAATCGATAATTACATAATCGTACATTTTTCTTGCGGCATCAAGCAGTGCTTTAAATCTGTCGTTACCCAAAAGCTCGGTTGGATTCGGCGGAAAATGACCGCTGAAAATCACGTCGAAATTCGGATTTTGAGTATTGTAAAGCACACTATTAAGCTCTGCCTGACCCGAAAGAAACTCCGAAAGTCCGTAAAAGCTGCGTGACTTCATATTTTTTGAAAGCAAAACCGATTTACGCATATCTGCATCTATAAGCAGTGTTTTTTTCTCTGCCTCGGCAAGACTTTTCGCAAGCTCGGTTGAGGTTGTGCTCTTTCCCTCGTTTTCGCGTGCCGAGGTTAAAACAATAACCTTTGTTTCGGTTCCGCAAAACAGAATATTGGTACGAAGAGCCTTATAGCTCTCATTAGTCAGATAATCGTTATTCGAAGAGGCATTGAAATTCACCTTACCCGCGGTTGGGTTTTCGGAAAACGATGTAATGTCGATTGAGGTCTCTTTTTCAACAAACATGATATGCTCCGTTCAGTTATTTAAAGTGTGCCGTTATTTGCTCTTGACTCGGCTCTTATTGCACGGAATATTGCCAAGCACACTTATACCGAGATATTTTTCCACATCGTCGGAATTATTTATTTTATCATTGAAAAGATGCAAAACAAATATGACGGCAATATAGCACAAAATCGCCGTAACGATACTTTTATAAGCATTGCCGCGAACATTCGGTACAGACGGTGTCTTTGAAACATTTCCCTTACGTATTATAGTGACGCGGTCTATGCCGAGCAGCTCTATGATTTTTTCCTGTGAAACCTCACATATTGTATCGACTATTATTTTAGAATCGTTTGCACTGGGTGTCCTTACGGTTATTTCGATAAAACGTGTATTTTCCGGATTCACAAGAGAAACCGCTCTTTCTATCTCCTTGCATGAATACTTATAATCAAGCTTTTTCGCCACCTCATCAAGCACTGCACGGTCGGCAATAAGATTTTCATAATCGCTTGTAAGATAGGAGGAAACCGAAAGATCACCTGTGCTTATACTCTCCGAAGACTTGTTCATTATATATATCTTTCCCGTTGAATCGTAAAGCGGTGTAACGATAAAGCAGGAATAAATAAGTGAACCTATTACAAAAAGCACAATAAGAACCGAAAAAAAGGGCCACTTATTCAAACAGAAAACAACTATATCCTTTAAATTAATATTAATATTGTTTTTATTATTTTCAGGCATTGTAATTCTCCAATTAATACAGCTTAAAATCATTCAAGGGTATTTTATCACAGTTTACAATATTATTCAAGAGTAAAAATGCCTATCGGTAAACTTTTACACATAGTTTATTTCAGAAGCAAATTTCACCCGGAAATTCCCGACCTGATTAAGCAAATAAAAGATTTGCGGTAATGCTCGATAAAAAAAGGGCTATCTCAATTCATTCGGTGAGACAGCCCTTAAAAATAAGTACGATTAAGAAAAATGCTTTAAATTTTGAATTTCCCGCGAAGCTCACCAAGCCTAAATGTTCTTCAAACTGTACTTTTCGTTGTACATATTGAAATCGTCCATAAAAGTACCGTCCCCGGAATTTTTAAGCTTATGCAGATACTTATGTGCATCAAGCTTATCCGTCGGAAGCTGCATTGTGTAAACCGCCACATTAGAACAATGGTCGGACACACGCTCATAATTGGTAAGCAAATCCGTAAATACAAAGCCCAGCTCAATTGTACATTCGCCGTTTTGCAGGCGGCTTATATGACGTGACTTGAGCACCTTATTAAGCTTGTCTATGACCTGCTCAAGCGGTTCAACATGCGAAGCTCCGTCAACATCGTCGTTTATAAAGGAATCCATCGTCATGTTAAGTATTTCGGTAACTGCGGCGGTCACGGTGTTTATTTCATTCATCGCCTCATTCGAAAAGCGTATGTTTTTATTATGTATTTCCTCGGCAACCTTGCAGATATTGAGCGCATGATCTCCTATACGCTCGAAATCTCCTATGCTGTGAAGCATGCGTGCGATGCTGTGTGCGGTATTTTCGGATTGCTCATTATTGCTGAGTCTTACAAGATACGTACCGAGCCTGTCCTCGTATTTGTCGATAAGCTCCTCGTTTTCACGTATGAGCTGAGCGGTTTCCGCATTATAGGTCGATACTATCTCTATTGATTGCAAAAGTGAGATTCTTGCATGCTCCGCCATTTCCGAAGCCAATCTGTGACATTCGGATACCGCAAGCGCGGTATTGTTAAACAAACGCTCGTCCAAAAATACGGTATGCTCCTTATCGTTGCTGTTTTTAACCGTAAGCTCGCAAAGTCTTATCACTGCTTTTTTGAATGGAATGAGAATGATTGTATTCACGAAATTGAAGAGAGTGTGAATCATTGCAACGCCTATCATAGACACGGGTGAGGATATTATATCCATTCCCGCAAGCTTCGCAATGTATAAAAGTATCATACAAAGCACCGAGCCTATGACATTGACATAAATATGCATTGCCACAACCCGCTTCGCATTTTTATTTGTGCCGAAGCTTGAAATAAGTGCTGTGATGCATGTGCCTATATTTGCACCGAGAACCAGCGGTATTGCCATTTCATAGGTTATACTGCCCGTAAGTGCCAAGGCTTGAACAATACCTATTGTAGCGGCGGAGGACTGAATAACGCCGGTAAACACCATGGATATCAGCAATGCCACCATGGGACTTCCGAATGCCACCAAAAGACTCTGAAAGCCCTCCATTTCCTGAATGGAGCTCATAGAATCACTCATGAAATCCATAC
>CAYZWD010000183.1:0-2830 GCA_964482115.1 uncultured Acidiphilium sp.
ATATAAGCTAAAAATTGCCGTTTTTCGTTTTCAGAAAAGCCATCGCCGATAAGTTCGTCTAAAACGCGCCGCTCACTTTCTAAAACGGCAAAAAGTTCTTCGGCTTTTTTAGTAAGCGTTATTTTTTTAAGCCGTGCGTCGCTTTCCACGCACGAACGCTCTATTAAGCCGTTTTTTTGCATTAAATTTAAAATATTGGTGCAAGTAGAACGCCTTATAGAAAACCGCTTTTCTATGTCGCGCTGAAAAACGTCGCGCTCGCGGTTATCTTTCAAATAGCAAATTATATAACCGTGCGTTCCCGTAACGTTATCCATGAGCCGCTTACCTTCGGACGCTTCCATTCTGCGCCTTATTAGTATATTTACGTTGCGCAGCGCAAGCATTAACCTACGCTCTTCAACCGGCGCTTCTTCCCTATTCATAATTGTTAGCCGCCTAACATTTTTTCGTTATGCAACGTATTATATACGAATATTAAAATATTGTCAACGAGAAAATAGGGGTATTTTAAAAAATTTTGGTGAAATTTTTCGTAAAAAAAAGCAATAAAAAACACGCTTTTTTCTACGCCGAAAAACGCGTGCTTTTTAAGCGTTATGTAGTTGTATTACGCTAAACCGTCAAACAAATTACGTATTTGCGCGCTATCCGTTATTATTCGGGAACAAGGGCAGTTCGAAAAAGCCGGAACAAACCTCTTGCGTGTATTCTTGGCAAGGCGGAATAGCCGCGTAGCCGTATGCGGGCACCAAAAGCTCTACTTCCATAACCATTTTTAAAATAACCGTAACGCAGCACGAAACGGTAAACGTATTATTTTCTGCGTTAAACACGCCCTCCGGCGAAACGATAGAGGCTACCGCCTCAACGAAATACGGTATTATGGAAGGTTCGGGCACGAATAAAATAACGTCGCCCGTAAGCGTCGTGTTGCTTTGAGCTATTCCCTCGTTACCGTCCGCGTCGGTATAAATAACTTCTAGCGGAACGGTTAACGTTACCTGTACCCTTGCAAAATTAGGTCTGTCGGTAAGCCTGTCGATTTGCACGGCACTAACCGTCGCTTTGGTTGTGGTGCTTTTTGCCGAAACGAAAGTTAACGGATAGGTAGGATTAGACGGCACGGGATTGTATAAATTTAAAACCACGCCGTCCTCTTGCGTTTGCTTTATGCACGCGTCGAAAACCTTTTTTGTTTGTATGCACACCTTTTCACACAGCCCGTTTAACGGATTGCCCGTTATTTGGCAAGGGCATCTATCCGATTGAAAATTAGAGAAAAAGGACATTTTTTACCTCCACTTGGTATAATGCTTTCACTCTAATATATGCCGCCCGACCGTTTTTTTGCCACTTTTGCAAAACTTAGTTAAAAAAGCTTTTAAGTATATAATCATTTTTAACTTTTTTGCGTTGAAAAAATCGTGTAAAAATCTTTACCGAACGGAGAAGTTATATCCGACTCCGCGAGAGCGTTTAAATAGCTCACCTTAAACCGCCCGTCTTTAAAATAATTCGAGCACGCTTTTATCCCGCTAAACTCGCCCTCGTTAAGCTCGCCACCGAACGAGCCGTTTATTTTGGCTAAAAAATCGCCGTAGCGCTTAAAAGCCTCGCTCTCTCCGCCGCTTTTAGCAAGATAATATTCACGCATCGCCGCGAGCGACGAAACCGCGTAAGAAAAATAATATCCACCCTCGTTAAACGCCGCGTTTTGCCAATAGTTTTCAGAAATTAATTCGCTTACGCCGTACTCTGCCAATATCCCTTCGAATACAAGCTCGTAATTTTCGCAAGTTATACCGCTTTTAAACCCATCGTAATAATTCGAATATACGGCGACCTCGAAATCATCTATCGCCGCGGCTGAAATTATTACCGAAGCTAAACTTAGAAGTTTTCGTTTTTCTATTAGCTCCTTTTCGTCGCTAGTAAAAACCTTGCAACCGTCAGACGTAATATACGCTAAAAAGCACGATTCGTTAAGCGATGCCGCCGTTTCGGCAACGTCTAGCGCAAGCCCTTCCGTAACGCCGTCGCCGCAAAAAGCATGACCCGATTCGTGTGCGAGAGAAAACGCGTCGTTATTATTTTTTCCAAAATAACTTATCGCGAAATTTTTATTTATTTTTAAAGTAAACGCGCCAACGTTTTCTCCCGTTAAAACGCAACCGTTTTTAAACGCGGAATTTATTTGCGAATAATAATTAGAATCGCAAACGCCGTCCAGCGCCTTTAAATATTCGCTATACGCTAAGCTATATTTCGGCGAATTATAAAACGTCTCGCCACCTTTAAACGAATAAACTTTTTCAGCCTCTTGCACCTCTTCGTATAACTTCTTAAAAAGCGGAACTATATACGTTTTTATATTCTTTTTTACGCTTTCGGTCTCGGACGGCTCGTAGTCGCGCGCGTAGCGTTCTTTATACGCGTATTTTATAAAATCGTTGCCGCCCTCTTTGTCGTATCCGAAAAATTTGGCAAGCGCTTCATCGTTTTCAACGCGATTAGAATAAAGTTCGTTTATACTAGCAGCGGTGCTAATTCGGCTTAAACTTTTAGCAATTTCGTCCGCTCGTTCGCAATCGGTTAAATATTCGTTATTACCGTACAGTTTACATAGGGCTAACGCTTCCTGCCTAGCCTGTTCGCTCCAACCGTTTTCTTCCGAGTAAAAACTATCGCTAAAAACGCTATCGTTAATTTTACCGAACAATTCGGCGCCGGCTTTGAAATATTTTGCCCGCAAAACTTCGGCTTCGTTAACCACGCTAGAAAAATCCGCGTCGGCAGCGGCAAGCGCGTATAACGTGCGGTAATTTTG
>CAYZWD010000184.1:0-2787 GCA_964482115.1 uncultured Acidiphilium sp.
CGACAGAAGAAAGGCTATGCTCGAAGATATCGCTATTCTTACGGGCGGCACGGTTCTTTCTTCAGACCTCGGCGTAGACTTTAAAGACTTTACCCCCGATATGCTGGGTCACGCACTTCAAGTTAAAGTCGATAAAGAAAACACCACCATTATCGACGGCGCGGGCGACCCCGATGCCATTAAGGCGCGCGTTGCCGCTATCAGAGCACAAATCGAAGAAACTACTTCGGATTACGACCGCGAAAAACTTCAAGAAAGACTTGCTAAACTTGCGGGCGGCGTTGCGGTTGTTAACGTGGGCGCGGCTACCGAAGTTGAAATGAAAGAAAAGAAACTCCGCATCGAAGACGCACTTGCAGCAACCAGAGCAGCGGTTGAAGAAGGCATCGTTCCCGGCGGCGGCGTGGCGCTTTTATCCACTATTCCCGCACTTAAAAAGCTAGTTGCTTCGCTCGGCGGCGACGAAAAAACCGGCGCTCAAATCGTTTTGCGCGTAGTTGAAGATCCTCTTCGCCAAATCGCTAAAAACGCGGGGCTCGACGGCTCGGTTATAGTTAATAAAATTCTTACCTCTAAAAAGCCCAATATCGGGTTCGACGCACTCAATAATCAATACGTAGATATGATTGAAAAAGGCATTCTCGACCCGACTAAGGTTACCCGCTCCGCACTTCAAAACGCCGCGTCTATCGCCTCTACCCTTTTAACCACCGAAAGCGTAGTTACCGATATACCCGCGCCGGAGCCCGCCGCACCCGCAGGCGGAAACATGGGCGGAATGTATTAAAAAGCTTAAATAGAATAATTTAATTAGAAAGCCTCCCCGTACTAAACACGGCACGTTTTAACGCCGTTTTAGCAAGGGGAGGCTTTTTTTGCGCCTGCGTTGCTATTTATAGCAAGTTAGCATTCTTTATAAAATTTATTTCAATAAAACTATCGTATTCCTTTTTTTGCCGAATTCCCTAACCAAATAAGTTTTACCCACTTGCCTTGCGCCATTTATCATTAATCACTTTTTAAATTTTCCGTTTTTTCGGCTAAGCAACTTGTCGTGAGCTTTTCTTTTGAAAATTTTCACCCTCTTTTTCAGTAATTTACCACTAATTTTTTTGCTTTAATTGCACTTTTACCCCTCTCTGATATAAATATTTACGAACTTTGCCACTTACAGTGTATCATATTATATCAATAAAAAACCTTTTGTCAACGAAAAAAAGGAATAAAATCGGATACGCTCATACACCGAAAAAGGAATAAAATCGGATACTGTAATTTTATTTTTTATTCGTATGCGTCGCGTAATTTAAGTTGCGATAATTAGAAGGCGAACACCCGGCCGTGCGTAAAAAGAATTTTATAAGCGCGTTATCGTCGTCGAATCCCGCAAGTTCGGCTATTTCTTTTAGCGATAAGTTAGTGTTCAAAAGCTTATCCGAAACGAAAGCGGAGCGTTCGCGGTCGATAAGTTTTTTCAGCGGCAAACCGCAACTTTTTATGCAAAGTTTGCTTAAATAATCCGCGTTATACCCGAATTTGCTTGCAACCGCGCTTACTTTTAGCGCGTTATCGGCGTTAACCCGAATATATTCGCTTAAATCGTAAAAAAGCTTATTTTGCGAACCGAAAGCGATTTTTTGTTCTAATAAAAAAGTTAAAAGCATGCTTTCTATAAGCAATTTATCCACATGCGAGCTAGCCAGATGGTTTAATTTTTTAAAAAACGAAAGGCAGTTGTATTTATCCGTTATTTGTTTTTTAAAAAAACCGAAGCGCTCGTAATTTTCCGCAAAAAAATGTAACCAAAAAAAGCTTACGTTCTCGCTTTTTTTATAACCGCGATGCTCAACGTTCGGCGGCAAGCAATAAAGCTCGCCTTCGTTTAAAACCACGTTTTCGCCCGCGTTTAAATATACGCTGCCCGAAACCACGTAAATTAGCTCGTAAGTTTTATTGTTTGCGATCGGGTGCATCCATTCGCCATCGCATATAAAAAGCCCCATATTAGAAAAGTCTATCGAAGCTTCGGCGTTTATTTTAATCATGTCGGATTTTACCACCTAATAACTGTTTTAATCATTGAAATTCGTTTGCACGTATGCTATACTTTAATTAGAACGTTTAAAGCAAAGCAAGTTAAAGTTTGCCTTGGTTTAAATTAGCCCTTTAATTTTAACATCAAAACGGAGAAAAAACAAGCAATTATGGCAAAAGTTAAAAACATCAGCTTTAAAAACGTAACTTTTGAAGGCGGTTTTTGGAAACAGCGCTACGATTTAAACAGATTAGTAAGCATAAACAGCGTAAAACGTCAGTTTGAAAACAGCGGTCGTTTCGACGCTTTGCGCTTTAACTACAAGCAAGGAAAAAGCCACTACCCTCATATTTATTACGATTCGGACGTAGCGAAATGGATAGAAGCCGTAGGATATTCGATAATTAAAAACGGCGGGCACGAAGAAGATCAAAAACTTATAGACGAACTCGTTCGCTCTATGGCTAAAAACCAACTTGAAAACGGTTATTTAAATTCGCATTTTATTCAAATAGAACCCCAAAATATTTTTAAAAATCGCGGCGACCACGAACTTTATTGCGCGGGGCATTTAATCGAAGCGGCGATAGCCTACGACCAAGCGACCTCTAAACACGAGTTTTTGCAAATAATAAAAAAATACGTAGACTGCATAGAACGCGCATTCGTAACCGAAAAAACAGCAAACTTTAAAACGGGCGGACACGAAGAAATAGAACTTGCGCTTATAAAGTTATTCGACTATACCGGAG
>CAYZWD010000185.1:0-2784 GCA_964482115.1 uncultured Acidiphilium sp.
ATCGAGCACAGCTTGGCGGCTGCAAATTACAAAAAAACGACGCCGTCGGCAAATTGCCGTCGGCGTTTTTCGTTTTGTTGTGCGTGCTCAGCTTAATTTTTAGTCGTTGCGTGCGTGCTCAGCTTAATTTTTAGTCGTTGCGTGCGTGCGCAGCTTAGCTTTTAGCGTTTTGAAAAAGCATATTCACTTGATTTTTTATAAATTTTAACGTTTTAACGCGCGTTTTGCTTTTTTTGCGCATTTTAAACGTGCGGGCAACGTTAAAAAAGGGGGCTTTAAATTTTTGCCGCGCGTAAGTCGGCGTTAATTAAATTCGCCAACCGAAAATTCTTCGTTGGCTGCTCCGTCTAAAAGTTCCATGCATTCGCTAAAGCTTAGTTTACCGCGCAAAAAGTCGTTTATAAGCGAGCCGAAATCGGCGGTGCAAGCAATGCTGTCCGCCACGAAATACAAAATATTTTCTTCGTCGAGTTTGCCATGTGCAAACAAGCTTGAACGGTAAATTACGGATTGATCGTCGCACGAAAAAAAGAACGCGCCGCCGAACAATCCGCGATTGAGTTCGTTAAGCAAGTCTACGAGCTCGCCTTCTTTTTCTAACGGCACTCCGTGGTAAATTTTGCTTGTAAAAAGCATCGTAAGGCTTAAATCTTCAATAGAAATTTCAAACGCAACGTCGCAATGCGGCTCGTCGTTTTCGGCAATGCCTTTAACGGCGTAGGGCGAAACTACCTGCGATTCTATGTCGAACCGTTTAAGTAAAACGGGCATCTTTTCAAGTTGTTCGTGCAGTAATTTAAGGTTATCGGCGTTGTGTTCGCCTCTGCAATATTCTAAATAATCCATGGTAGATTATATATTAGCACATAACTAAAAAAATTGCAATAAAAAGGAGAAAAATATTGAAAAATAACAAGCGATTCAAGTTATTATTCGGGCGGTTTGCCGTGGTTTCGCTGCTGATCGTGGCGCAAGTGGTTTTAACCGTATTGTTCTGCTTTAGTTTGGGCAAGGAATACATTTTAAATATAAGCGTGCTTTCGCTTATTATAGAGGCGGTAGTAATTTTATTTATAGTAAACCGTTACGAGCCCGCCGCCTATAAACTGCCGTGGATAATAGTAATACTCGTGTTCCCCGTGGGCGGCATAGTAATTTATTTTTTATTCGGTTCGCCTAAAATTTCTTATAAAATACGGCGGCGTTTTAAAAAGGCGCGCAAAGAATACGGCTTATTTTTGCCCGAAAACTCGCCCGAAGCGCTCGCTTTTTGCGATAAAGACGGCGCAGCACTGTCTAAATACGTTTATAAGCAAACGCAAATACCCGTTTATTACGGCGCAAAGTGCGAATATTATTCGTTCGGCGAAGAGTTCTTCGTTAAGCTTAAAGAGTCGCTTAATTCTGCCGAAGAATATATTTTTATGGAATATTTTATAATCGGCGCGGGCGAAATGTGGAACGAAATACGCGAAATTTTGCTTAGTAAGGCAAAAAGCGGCGTGCGCGTATGCTTGCTTTACGACGACGTAGGATCTATAGGCAAAATTCCTAATCGTTTCGACGCAGAGTTAAGAAAAGAAGGTATAGAATGTTATAAATTTAACCCGTTCATGCCGGTGTTGTCCGGATTTTTAAACAATCGCGATCACCGAAAAATTACCGTTGTAGACGGCAAAATGGCATTCACCGGCGGCATAAATCTTGCCGACGAATATATCAATTTGCAAAAGCCTTACGGCAGATGGAAAGACAGCGCGGTTAAAATCGAGGGCGAGGCTGTTAACGCTTTCGTTATGATATTTATAGAACTTTTCAGCCTTTACGCGAAAAAACCGCTAAATCCCGCCGATTTTATTAAAACAATCGGCAAAAACGGCGACGAAAACGCCGAAAACGGAGAAGCCGTTCGCGCCGTAGGCGAAAAACTGTTTGAAAATATCGAAGAATATTTCGATAACGCCGAAAAGGCGCTTGCGCGCGGCGAAAAAGATTTTGAGCGGCTCGATTCGCGCTCGGTTGCGGAATACCCCACGGATAAAGAAAACTTAAGCGGCGCGCTTTCGGCAGTGCAACCTTTTTGCGACGGACCGCGCCCCTTTCACCCGGATATTATTGCCCAAAACGTTTACGAGCACATTATTTATACCGCAAAAGAATATCTTTATATAACCACGCCGTATATTATTATAGACCATTCGCTGTGCGAGGCTATTAGGCTCGCGGCGGAACGCGGGGTAGACGTGCGTATTTTCACCCCGCATATTCCCGATAAAAAAAGCGTGTTCGTTATGACTCGTTCGCACTACGAGCCGCTAATTAAGGGCGGCGTTAAAATTTACGAATACGGCGACGGATTTATGCATGCCAAAAACGTGGTGTCGGACGACCGTATTGCCGTGGTCGGCACGGTTAACTTAGATTACAGAAGTTTCGTTCATCATTACGAATGCGGCGCTATTTTTTACGGCGATAAAAACTCTGAGGTTATAAAAAGCGTTAAAAACGATTTTTTAACCACGGCTAGCGCGTGCGGTATTTTGCAAGACGAAAAAAGCGCTAAGCTCAATCCGTTTCAAAAAATTCTTAAGGTAATAATAGGGTTGTTCGCGCCCATGCTATAAGTTAAAAAAACGTTGTGCACGCGGTAAAAAATAAAAAATTAAAAAAAACCGTAAAAAATCATATACAAAGTAAGTATTTTATGCTATAATATAAGCAGAAATTTTTGCAAAGGGGCGAAGTTCGCCTTTTTGACTAAACAGGGAGGTTTTATCATCATGG
>CAYZWD010000186.1:0-2783 GCA_964482115.1 uncultured Acidiphilium sp.
AACCATAGGCGCGGCAACCAGCGTAAAGCACAAACCTAGCGTTGCGTTCATCGGGTAGCTAGCGTAGTTCGCCTCGCCGTTAAGAACCAAGGTAAACATATAATAACCGAACGTATATAATTCGGGCGGAGCGTTCGTATTCCAAAACGCGAAGGTCGGCGGGCCTGCCAAAAACAGCCCCGTAATGCCCGTATAAATGCTTATAGTGGTTACGGGATACATAACCGGCCATACGATATGCCTAAATTCTTGCCACAGGTTAACACCGTCTAGCTTAGCTGCCTCTAACACTTCTTTATCCGTGCGCGACATTTGCCCCGTTGTAAGCAATAACCCGCTGCCGAACCCCGTCCATATAGAATAAAACGAGAGCACCCAAAACGCCGTTTTGGGGTTAGCTATAAGCCCGCCCGTTTCGATAAACAATTCGTTATCGGGGAACAACAGCGGCAAACCGCGTTCTACGAAATAACGGTAACCGAAAATCATAATAAAACCGCTTACGACGTTCGGCAAATACAAAACTATTCTGAAATACCCCGCGAGGAAGAATTTTTTGTATATAAAGAACCCTGCGACCAGCCCTACCAGCATATTTACCCAAGTAAGCGCGTATGAAATTAAAGTGTTACGCCAAGCGTAGGTTAAGTCGACGTTCAATCCGTTACCGAAAAGGTTTTTGAACACGGCTTGCAAGTTTTCTTTAACGTACGCAAACGAGGTTAAATATTCGCCCGTGAACGCTTCGTATTTTTGAAATGCGAACAATACCGAGCGCAAGTTTACGCCTACGTACATTACGAAAAACTGTATTACGGGCAAAGCAACGAGCGCCGTATAAAACAACAATTGCTGCTTGCGCTTAGTTTTAAAAGTATTAGTTTTCATATCAACCTGCTAAATTTAGGAGTTTAGGGCTGCTCTTTTTTTTCGGGCAGCCCTACCATTTTGCTTAAACTGTTATAAAACTCGTTTATAGTTAAAATTACTTGTTAACGCGCTTATTATATTCTTCTAACGCGGCGTTATAATCGGCTTGGCTAACCTGCATTGCAGCCAAATAATCGTCCACCGTAACGGTAGACTTGGGTTGGAAGTTGGTTAAAACAGCCAAACTAAAGTTGTTAGCGCTAAATAAACCGTTATAACCGTTGAAGTTAGTGCCCTCATAACGCAAGAAGCTGTTCGCGGGAATACCGTCGAACACTACGGTAGAGTTTTCGTAAACTTCTTGAAGCTCTCTCGCATAAGGAGTCATTAAGGCTAAATGTTCGGCTTTTACGTTTACTTCGTAAGGAACGGCAACGTTGCTATACGCAGTTGCAATGGACAACGCCTCGTTAGTATGCAACCATTTTAAGAAGAATTTTGCGTTTGCAATTTCTTCGGCAGTCTTCTTGCCGTTTACGATTTTAACCGAAGTACCGCTCGAAGCGCAAATTACACGCTCAGTCGAAGAGCTACCGTCGTCTGCCTGAGGAATGGGCAATACGCCGAATTCACGCGTGCCGTAAGCGTAAGAGGGATCTTTAAATCTAGAAGCCATGTCGTCGAAGTTAGATTTAGCTTCGGTTTCCCACCACGAACCGTCTATAAGCATAGCTATCGGGCGAGAAGTTTCGGTGCTGAATAAAAATTCACTTTGCGAGTTGGTGTTTTTATTACCAGTGTTAAAGGTATTAGAATGATAGTTGTTGCTATCGTGAGCAATAGTGTAAGCCATTTCTAACGCAAAGCGCTTACCCTTTTGCCCGTTCTTTAGAAGATAACCGTTTTCTAGGGTAATATCGCCTAAATCGCTATCCGTTCCGCTTAAAGTATTGTTGAGCGTAAAATCGTTAGCTCCTTCGTAATCGGCAAACACGCTCGCTAAATACGAGTTGCAGTAAAAGTCGTTAGTCGCGTAAAAAGTATAAGGAGTAACGCCGCAAGCATTGCTGCTCATATAAGCTAAAAGCTCTTTATATTCGCTCATAGTTCTAGGTAAGCCGTCGTCGAACGATTCAACGCCGTCTATACCGAGGTGCTTGTTAGAACCGTCGTCCCAGTTGCCGTCCGCGTCCTTATAAAGCGACTTTTCAGCAAATAAAGCTTTATCGTAAATAGTTTGGTAAGAAGCTTGATACCAAGGAACGCCGTAGCTTACGCCGTCTGCGTAATAATAATCCTTTAAAGTATCGTTCATTTTATCTAAAATAGATTTATCTTCACCGAATTCTGTTAACTTTTCGGTTATAACGTCGGAAATATCGGCGGCGTAACCTGCCCTAATCCAGTCGTTATAAATACTAACGCCCATATAGTCGATAAAGAAAATATCGTCGTTATAGCTAGAGAAATTGTTATAAACTTGTTGTGCGTCGAAACCGAGCTTATCATGAACGTTAACTATAACTTGATATTGCGGATAAACTAGCTCGAAAGCTTCATCAAGTTTATTGATCCATTCGACGCCTAAACCGCCGTTATAAACACCGATGGTTATTTGCGTTTTAGATCCATCAACATGCTCGCCCTCGTTACGGTCGCCGCAAGCAGCAATAGATGTTGCAAGCGTGGTTGCCGTTGCAAGGCACAAAAGTTTTTTGAAAAATTTGCTTTTCATTTTTAAGTTGCTCCTTAGATATTATTTGTTTTTTATAGGCGAGGCGGAATTTTGCCCCGCCTATTTATTGCTTTTTATTATTCGTTTTCGGTAACGTTTTGGGGTGCTATAGTACCAAGCGTAGTCCCTTTAGCAATATAGATACTGCTAGAATCGTAGTTGTTTACCAGCGTTGCGG
>CAYZWD010000187.1:0-2783 GCA_964482115.1 uncultured Acidiphilium sp.
TGTTTGCTTTGTTCGAACTGTTTTAAAAGCGCGTTTACTTCTTGAATAGTAGTTCCGCTGCCGTTCGCCACGCGCATTTTACGCGAATAGTTTAAAATATCGGGGTTGCGGCGCTCGCGCTTGGTCATAGAAAGTATTATGGCTTTAACGCGCTCCATCTTACCCTCGTCGATATCTTCTTCTTTTACGTTAAGGCGGCTCATTCCGGGCATCATACCCAAAACGCTGCTTATTCCGCCCATTTTTTTGAGCATTGCGAACTGTTCGAGGTAATCGTCTAGCGTAAAGCTGTTTTCTTTAAACTTTTTTTCCATGCGGATAGCGTCTTCTTCGCTAACCGCCTCTTGCGCTTTTTCTATTATAGAAAGCACGTCGCCCATGCCTAAAATTCGGCTTGCCATGCGGTCGGGATAAAAAGGCTCTAAATCGCCGATTTTTTCGCCTACGCCGATATATTTTATGGGCTTGCCCGTAACCGACTTTATCGAAAGACATGCACCGCCGCGCGTGTCGCCGTCTAGCTTAGTAAGAACTACGCCCGTTATATCGAGGCGCTTATTGAAAGTATCCGCCACCTCTACGGCAACTTGCCCCGTCATCGAATCGACGGTTAAAAGTATTTCGTCGGGCGAAACGGACGTTTTTATATCTTCGAGCTCTTGCATGAGCTTTTCGTCTATTTGCAAGCGCCCCGCGGTATCGATTATCACCGTATCGAAACCGAACCGCTTTGCATGTTCTATCGCTTTTTTCGAAATTTCTATCGGGTTAATTTGCCCTAAAGAAAACACTTCGCACCCCGCCTTTTTTCCGACGGTTTTTAACTGTTCTATGGCAGCCGGGCGATACACGTCGCACGCGGCGAGCAAGGGTTTTTTGCCTTGCTTTATTAAAAGCGCGCCGAGCTTTGCCGAAAGCGTGGTTTTTCCCGCGCCCTGAAGCCCGCACATCATAATAACCGTGGGCGGATTCGAGCTTACCGCAAGCTTGCTGTTGGTGCTGCCCATCAGCGCGATAAGTTCTTCGTTAACTATTTTTACTACTTGTTGCGCGGGGCTTAAACTTTTTAAAATATCTTGCCCGAGCGCCTTTTCGGAAACGCTTGCAACGAAAGTTTTTACAACGCCGAGATTTACGTCCGCCTCTAAAAGAGCAATGCGGATTTCACGCATGGCTTGCTTAATTTCAAGCTCCGTAAGTTTGCCGCGCTTGGTCATCTTGCTGAATATATGATTAAGTTTTTCACCTAGCGACGAAAAAACCGCCATTTGCGTTTTATTCCTCCAAAATATCGAGAATGCTCTTTAAACCTTTTGCCGAGCCGCACGTTTCGCACGTTTCGCACGTTTCGCCGTTTTTTAAAGCGGCGTTTTCGCTTGCAATATCGTTATTACGGTTATTATCTTCAACGGCGGCGTTTATAACCGCGCGCACGCGTTTAATTTTATCGTAAAATTTAAGGTTAGATTCTAAGTTAAAAAGCTGTTTTTCGGCGCAAGTTAACGCGTCTTTAACGGATTGGCGGGATATTCCGCGGTTTTCGGCAATTTCGCCCAAAGATAAATCGAGCCCGAAATAATCTTCAACCGCGCGGGCTTGCGTTTCGGTAAGCATTTTTCCGTAAACCGAATATAGCTCGTATACCGAAAAATCCTTTTCAGCCATGCCCGCCCCCTTGCTTTTAACCTTTTTAATAATTTTGACCGTTGCCGTAAAGCACTTTTACCTTACGACCTTATATATTATATATAAAGGCGGATAACTTGTCAAGCGTTTTTACCTTACGCCTAATTTTTTTTATTTTAATTTAGCATAGAATTCACGAAACGCGAACCGCAAAAGCGCAAAAACGCAAACAAAAAAAAGCAAACAAAAAATACGCGAACAAAAAAACGCGAACGCAAAGCGCAAAAAAAGAAAACTCAAAACAAAAACCAAACACGCAAACTCAAAACCAGAACGACCGCGTCAAACTTACGCGGCGTTAACTTAGGCTTTTTGCTTGACAGCGAGCTGCCTCGGTGCTATACTAATTGAGGCGTTACGATATTTATATTGAGATAGCGCCGATAAATAAGTAATACAGCGCTAAAGTCGGAGTAAAATTATGGTAAAAGTGGTTAAATATTCAAGCGAGTTTTTAAGCGGAATTTTAAGCGCCGCAAGCAGCGAGCTTTTACGCGGCGAGGTTGAAACGCTAAAAAACAAACTGAACGGCTTAAAAAACAACGAATGGGCGCTTGTTTGTTTAAGCGAAAACGCCGAGGTCGTAGGCTACGCTCTTGGCGAAATTCAATCGGCGGGTAAAGAAATTATTAAAGATATTTTCGTTATACCCGCCCTCCGCCGCCAAGGTGTTGGCAGCGTTATTTTGGTTAGCGCGTTTTATTACGCCACGCTTAGGCTTTCGCTAAGAATTAACGCCGAGTGCAAAAAAAACACCCCTGCCGCGCATTTTTTTGCCGCAAGAACGTTTAGTTCCGCCGCAGAAACGCAAAACACGATTAGCTTTACTAAAAGCCTTTTGCCCATGTATAATAAAGAAAAACACGACTAAAAAAAGGTTTTTTAACAAAAAAAAAGCTCAACACTAAACCTAAAATTGCCCTAGGCAAGCATAAGTAACCCTAACCCTTCCGCCCCCCCGCGCGAACCTTTACGAACCTACGCGCCCCGCGTAAAACCACAAAAAGAAAATATGACGAACTAAATAAACAAAAAATCGCCTTGTAAAAAAATCGCCTTGTAAAAACCTTACAAAGCGATTTATTTTTATTTATTTT
>CAYZWD010000188.1:0-2764 GCA_964482115.1 uncultured Acidiphilium sp.
GCTTATTAACTGTGAATGATTTTAACACATATTTTTTATTTTGGCAAGGAAAAAACAACCTTAATTAATAAAAATACGATATTTTATATTAAAAAAACGTAACGAAAAACAGTTTTTCGTTTAAATCGGCGTGAGTGTGACCGTTTTTTAGCTTTTTTATTTTTTTTCGTTAAGCCGTTTTCTCCGCCGCCGAAGTTAAAACTTAACGAGTGCAGAACTCTGACGGCTAAGGTTTTAAACCTTATCTAACGGCTGGGCATATAATAAACCGAATATAAACGATAAAAAACGGTGAGGCAAAACGTAATGAAAAAATTTTTGCGGCTAAAAAAGCGCGCTGATCGCAAAAAATTTAAAAAACTGCCGTTCGTTGCCGTAACGGATAGCGGTGCAGGCGGACTGTGCGCATTTTTAAAACTTAGGCAAGCGTTTCCGTCGTTAAATCTTTTATACGTTTCCGATAGAAAAAACATGCCTTACGGGCAAAAGTTCGGCGATGAAATACTCGCTTTATGCAAGGCTAATTATAAAAAAGCTAAAGCCGTGGGGGCGGTTGCTTTGGTCGTGGCGTGTAACACGATGTCACGCATGGGGAAAAACTTTTTTTTAAGTTGTAAAACGCCTTGTTTCTTTATAGAACCGCCCGTTGGCGAAATAAGAAAATTTGCAAAGAGTGAAAAATGCGCGGTTTTTTGTACGGCGGCTACGGCTAGAGATAGCGAAATTAATACGCTTAGTCGCGAAAAAAATTGTTACATTTTTCCTCAAAAGCTGTTAGCTCAAAAAATAGAGAAAGCACTTGATATAAAGGCAAAAAAAACATTTAGCGGCGACGTTTTTGACGGTAAAACTTTAAAGAAAATAAATTTTGAATGCGGGTGCGTTGAAAAATTAAAATTCTCTAGCGAGGGCAATCGCTTAAAATCCTCCGGTGGGGGAAAACGCGCGAAAGCGTCGGATATAAGTTTTAAAGACGAGGGCTTTTTTAACGAGTTTAAGAAGGTATATTTGTGTTGCACTCACTATATTTATGTAAAAAACGAGTTTAGGCAAAAATTTAAAAACGCGCAAATATCGGAAGATAACGAAGACATTATAAAAAAACTGCGCGAATTTTTAGTTTTAAAAACGCAAAGGTCGGCTAACGATTCGTTATTTTTATCAAAAACTAAATTTATAGGAAGCGGCAAAACGGTTATAAAACGGCTTTATTATAAATCTTTGCAATCTTTGCGCAACGATAGTTTTTAACGAGTGCGAACGCGTAAGGTAAAAAAATCAAAAAAATTTCAAAAAAAATATAAAAAATGTTAAAAAGGGTTAAAAATGGTTGATTTTGGTTTTTGGTTGTGGTATTATAGAGATATAAAAAGTCGAGGTACTGCATAAAACTATGTTTTTCGGTGAGTACGAGCATCAGATGGATGACAAAAACAGAATAAGAATACCGCCCAAGTTCAAGTCGGCAGACGTTTTTAAGGGCGAGTACGTTTTTGCCATCGGGTTAGACGGTGTTATTAACGTATATCCCAAAGAAATAGCCGAAGAGCGTACCAAGAAATTCGTTGAGAAAATTAACGAGTTCGACGAAAACGGTCAAAACGCCTTAATGAACTATATGGGTTCTATGTTCCACGCGCTTGAGGACAAGCAGGGCAGAGTTGCTTTAGACGACAGCTTAGTCGCCCGCGCTCACCTCGGCAAAGAACTCGTTACCATAGGAATGATAGACCATTTGGCTATAATGAGCAAGCAAACGCGCGACGAAAAGCGGGCTAAAATGTCTTTTGCGGAGAGTATGAAAATATTATCCGAAAAAACAAAATAAAGCTTGCCGTTAATTATTTGCTTTAAACGCCGTAAATAGGCGGTTAATATATTTTAAATAGTCTTGCATCGGCAACCGTTTGCCGAAACGGAAAAAATCGGAATTTTGGTAAGAGCTTTTTGGTAAGAAGCAGAAAAAAAGAGAGCGCCGCTATCAACGGCGAAAGGACGGAAAAATGGAATTTTGCCACGTGCCGGTTATGCCGCGCGAAAGCGTTGAGTACCTTAACGTAAAAGAGGGCGGAACGTATTTCGACGGTACGCTGGGGGGCGGAAACCATTCGCGTTTGATTTTGTCTAGCGCGAAAAACGTTAAGTTGATAGCGACGGATCTCGACGAAGAAGCAATAGCCGCGGCAAAAAAACGGCTGAGCGGCTTTGAAAATCAATATACGCTCGTGCATGACAATTTTAAAAATTTTTTAAACGTTTTAAACGATTTAGGCGTTAACGAAATAGACGGAGCTTTGCTAGACCTTGGCGTTTCGAGCTACCAGCTAGACGAACGCGAGCGCGGATTTTCGTATATGGCTGAAAACACTCGGCTAGATATGCGAATGGATAGAGGACAAGCCTTATCCGCGTTCGAAGTAGTAAACGGTTACGAGCAAAAAAGCTTGGCAAAAATACTCAAGCTGTACGGCGAGGAAAAGTTTGCGGACAAAATTGCCGACGGAATAGTAAAAGCAAGAAACGTTAAACCCGTCGAAACCACGGGCGAGCTGGTAAAAATAATCGATTCGTGCATACCCGCAAAGTTTAAGCGGGAAGGGCATCCGGCTAAAAAAACTTTTCAGGCGATCAGAATCGAAGTAAACGGAGAGCTTGACGGCTTAGAGCAAGCCGCGCGCGATATAGTTAGTAAACTTAAACGCGGCGGAAGGTTAGCGGTTATAACCTTTCATTCGTTAGAGGATCGCATAATAAAGCACGTGTT
>CAYZWD010000189.1:0-2760 GCA_964482115.1 uncultured Acidiphilium sp.
ACCTTACCCTTATAGATAGCGCCAACTTCGGGGTCGTTGACGATGGTTTCAATCACATTTACGGCGCGGCGCAGGTTTTCGGCGTCAACACCGGAAACAAATACATGACCGTCGTCCTCGATGTCGATTTTAACTTCGCATTCGGCGCAGATTTTCTGAATGACCTTACCGCCGCTGCCGATAACGTCGCGGATCTTATCTGGGTTGATGACCAGGGTCTGCATCTTGGGGGCATACTTGCTCAGCTCGGGACGATAGGTGGGCAGAGCCTTCAGCATCACTTCATCCAGGATGTAGTTGCGGGCCTTGTGGGTCTTGGCAAAGGCTTCCTTAATGATTTCGGGGGTCAGGCCGTCGATCTTCAGGTCCATCTGGATGGCGGTGATGCCCTTGTGGGTGCCGCCTACCTTAAAGTCCATATCGCCAAGGAAGTCTTCCAGGCCCTGGATGTCCACCATGGTCATCCAGCGGTCGCCTTCAGTAATCAGACCGCAGCTGATGCCGGCAACGGGAGCCTTGATGGGCACGCCGGCGTCCATCAGCGACAGGGTGGAAGCGCAGATGGAACCCTGCGAGGTGGAACCGTTGGAAGAAAGCACTTCAGAAACCAGACGCAGAGCGTAGGGGAATTCTTCCACCGAGGGGATAACGGGCAGCAGAGCGCGTTCTGCCAGGGCACCGTGGCCGATCTCGCGGCGGCCGGGGCCGCGGCTGGGACGGGTCTCGCCCACCGAGTAGGAGGGGAAGTTGTACTGGTGCATATAGCGCTTGCTGGTGTTGCCGTCAATGCCGTCCAGAGTCTGGGCCTCGCTGATGGTGCCCAGGGTGGTGATGGTCATTACCTGGGTCTGGCCGCGGGTGAACATGGCAGAGCCATGTACACGGGGAATCAGGCCAACTTCGGCGTTCAGGGGACGGATCTCGTCCATCTTGCGGCCGTCAACGCGCTTGCCTTCGTCCAGCAGCCAGCGGCGTACAATAAACTTCTGCAGCTTGTAGATGCATTCGTCAATAACAGCTTCCTGCTCGGGGTATTCTGCGTCAAACTTTTCGTGAATGGCAGCCACAATGGGAGCCAGACGCTCTTCACGCACGTTCTTGTCGTCGGTATCCAGGGCGGCCTTTACATCGTCAATGGCAAAGTCCTTGATGGCCTCAAACATGTCGTGGGGCACTTCCTTGGATTCAAAGGGGATCTTTTCCTTGCCGATTTCCTTCTGCACACCTTCAATAAAGGCAACCATCTTCTGAATTTCGGCAAAGCCGGTCATGATGGCTTCCAGCATGGTGTCGTCGTCCACTTCGTTGGCACCGGCTTCGATCATGCAAACCTTTTTGGCGGTACCAGCAACGGTCAGCTGCAGGTCGCTTTTGGCGCGCTGTTCGGCATCGGGGCAAACAATGATTTCGCCATCCACCAGGCCAACGTTTACGCCGGCAATGGGGCCATTCCAGGGAATGTTGGAAATGCTGAGGGCAAAGCTGGTGCCGATCATGCCGGCAATTTCGGGCGAGCAGTCGGGGTCAACCGAAAGCACGGTCATTACCACCGAAACATCGTTGCGCATATCCTTGGGGAACAGGGGGCGAATGGGGCGGTCCACCACGCGGCTGGCCAGAATGGCCGATTCGGGGGGACGGCTTTCGCGGCGGATAAAGGAGCCGGGGATGCGGCCCACCGAGTAAAGCTTTTCTTCAAAGTCCACCGAAAGGGGGAAGAAATCGATGCCCTCGCGGGGCTTTTGGGACATGGTGGCGTTGCACAGCACGCTGGTTTCGCCATAGCGCACCAGGCAGGAGCCGCTGGAAAGGCCGCACATTTTGCCGGTTTCAAAGCTGATTGGCTTGCCGGCCAGGGTGGTTTCAAATACGCGGAAATTTTCAAACATCCTTTGTTACCTCCATTTTTGGTTTGGGGCATTCCACCGGCGTTTTAGCAATAGATCCAGCCATTCCGCCGTGGCGGAAGAGTTCGATCTGCTGCTAAAAATACCTTAGGTCAGCCCGTTTTTTATTACAGGGAAAAATCCCTTACTACACGTTTAAGGCATGGGGCATCACAAGACACCCCATGCCTCTTTGGTCAATGTTTACTTACGCAGGCCCAGCTTGGCAATGATTGCACGGTAGCGTTCAATGTCATTCTTCTGCAGGTAAGCCAGCAGGTTGCGGCGGTGGCCAACCATCTTCAGCAGGCCACGGCGGGAATGATGGTCCTTCTTGTGGGTCTTCAGGTGGTCGTTCAGGTCGTTGATTCGCTTGGTCAGAACAGCGATCTGTACTTCAGGAGAACCGGTGTCGCCTTCGTGGGTTGCGTACTGTTGGATAATTTCGGTTTTTTCTTCTTTGCGCATCATAATGCAGTCACCTCTGTGTTTTATTTGTCGCCATCCTCCAGGCATTGGGCGGGTGATCCCCTGTGAAAAGCCTTGCCGGCTTTGCTGAAAGGGCGTTTTCCCCAAAGCTTAGAAGAAGGTCGTCAGCAATTAAAAATTATAGCATACAAAAAGCACCTTGTAAAGCAAAAAACGGCGTTGTTTTGCGAAAAATCAGCCCTGTTTACCCCGGCTTTTCGGGTCAAATTCACCATAAGGGCCGTGGGGCGGCGCTGCCAGCAGCCGGCGGGCCTGGTCGGCGTTGTGCAGCACCGTTTGGCGCAGCTGCTCTACGCTGTCAAACTTTTGTATATCCCGCAGTTTTTGCCAAGGGGCCAGGCGCAGTATACTGCCGTAAAGGTCACCCTCATAATCCAAAATAAAG
>CAYZWD010000190.1:0-2725 GCA_964482115.1 uncultured Acidiphilium sp.
CATCCTCAAGCCCCGGAATTTCTCTTAAGGCTGAAGGTCTTTCATATCTTGCAGGTGCTGACTTACCTGCTCTTGTTATCAATGTTCAAAGAGGTGGCCCCGGTCTTGGCGGTATTCAGCCCTCACAGTCCGACTATTTTCAGGCTACAAAGGGTGGCGGACATGGTGACTATAGAATGATCGTTTTTGCTCCCGCATCTGTTCAGGAAATGGCTTCATTGACTGTTAAAGGCTTCGATCTTGCCGATAAATACAGAATGACTGCAATGATTTTAGCTGACGGTACAATGGGACAAATGATGGAGCCTGTTTCACTCGAAGAGGTTACAGCAAACACCTATGATAAGTCATGGGCAGTTACAGGCACAAAGTGTGAGAGAAAGCATAACATTATTAACTCTCTTTCACTTGTACCCGAAGAACTCGAAAAGTTTAACTTTGAGAGATATGAAAAATATAAAACGATTGAAGAAAATGAAGTTATGTATGAAGAATACATGATGGATGACGCTGAAATTTGTGTCAGTGCTTTTGGTATTGCAGCTCGTGTAGCTAAAAACGCAATTGCAATGGCAAGAGAGCAAGGCATTAAGGTAGGTATGATTAGACCTATCACACTTTGGCCGTTCCCCAAAAAGGCATTCAAGGATGCTGCTGAAAAGGTTAACAGCTTTATTAGTGTTGAGCTTTCAATGGGTCAAATGATCGAAGATATTAAAGCCGCTGTTGAATATAAAAAGCCTGTTACTCTTTGCAATAGAGCAGGCGGCATGATTCCTTCACCCGAGCAGGTGCTGGAAGCAATTAAAAAAGCAAACGAAGGAGGTAACAAATAATGGTAGTATTCGATAAACCCAAGTCACTCGCTGATGTACCTCTTCACTATTGCCCCGGTTGTACACACGGCATTATCCACCGTCTTGTTGCTGAAGCTATTGATGAGCTTGGCATTGAAGGCAAAACTATAGGTGTTGCACCTGTTGGCTGTTCAGTTCTCGCTTATAACTATTTCACTTGTGATATGGTTGAGGCTGCTCACGGTAGAGCTCCCGCTGTTGCAACAGGTCTTAAGCGTTCTGACCCGGACAATCACATTGTTTTCACCTATCAAGGTGACGGTGACCTTGCTTCAATTGGTATGGCTGAAACAGTACACGCCGCAGCAAGAAACGAAAATATTACAATTATCTTTGTTAACAACGCTATTTACGGTATGACAGGCGGACAGATGGCTCCCACATCACTTCCCGGTCAGGTTACACAAACTTCACCCTATGGTAGAGATACAAGCCACTGTGGTTTCCCGGTTAAGGTTAGCGAAATGCTTTCAACTCTTGACGGCGCAGGCTATATCGAAAGAGTTGCAGTTAACAACGTTAAAAACGTAAGAAACGCTAAGAAGGCTATCAAAAAGGCTTTCCAAAATCAGATAGACAAAAAAGGCTTCTCACTCGTTGAGGTTGTGTCAACTTGCCCGACAAACTGGGGTATGACACCAATCGATGCTCTTAAGTGGCTTGAGGACAACATGATTCCTTATTATCCTTTAGGTGTATATAAGGACAGAGATGCCGAAACAAAGGCTGAATAAGGAGGTAGAGTTATGAGCACAACACAAATTTTAATTGCCGGCTTCGGCGGTCAGGGTGTACTTTTCGCAGGTAAGTTTCTCGCTTATAAGGGACTTATTGCTGACAAGCAGGTTTCATGGCTTCCCTCATACGGTCCTGAAATGAGAGGCGGTACAGCTAACTGCAGCGTTATCATCAGCGACACACCTGTCGGCTCACCTATTGTCGGCACACCTGATGTTCTTGTTGCAATGAATCTGCCTTCACTCAAAAAGTACGAAAACGATGTTGCTAAGGGCGGTATCATTATAATTGACAGCACACTCATTAGCGAAAAAGTTGCAAGAGATGATGTTACTACATATTATGTGCCTGCAACAAAGATGGCAAACGACGAAGGCTTCTCAACTTTGGCTAACATGATTCTTATGGGTAAGCTTATGAAGGTTTGCCCCGAAATCGGTTTTGACGGCACGGAAAACGCTATAAATAAGGTTGTTCCTCCTAAAAAGGCAAATCTTATTGATATTAACCTTAAAGCTCTTAAAACAGGCTATGATTTTGAATAATTTAAAGAGGTGTTTTTAATGGATATTAAAATTACAAAAACAACTTCCCCTAAGGCTAAACCTCAAAAGGGCGACAAGCTTGGCTTCGGTCACATCTTCACTGACCATATGTTTATGATGAACTACACCGAAGGTAAGGGTTGGCATGACGCAAGAATAGTACCCTACGGTAACATTTCACTTGATCCCAGTGCAATGGTTTTCCATTACGGTCAGGAAATGTTCGAGGGTCTTAAGGCATATAGAGGTGCTGATGACACAATTTACCTTTTCCGTCCCGACATGAACGCAAAGAGAGCTAACGCTTCAAACGAAAGACTTTGCATTCCTGAAATTCCCGAAGATATGTTTGTTGATGCTGTTAAAACTTTAGTTGACGTTGACAGAGATTGGGTACCCTCAGACGAAGGCACATCACTTTATATCAGACCTTTTGTTATCGCTACAGATGAGTTCCTTGGTGTTGCACCTTCAAAGACCTATTTGTTCATCGTTATCCTTTCACCCTCAGGTGCTTACTACGAAAGCGGTCTTGCTCCTGTTGGTATTTGGATTGAAGACGAATATGTTCGTGCTGTTAAGGGC
>CAYZWD010000191.1:0-2714 GCA_964482115.1 uncultured Acidiphilium sp.
CCGCATTATAAATTATAGTAAGTTTAGGGCTTTTTGTCAAGCTTAGTCGGCATTTTGCGCGTAAAAAATTTAGCTAAACGCGCAATAAAACCGAATGTATAAACGCATAGGCTTTTTATAAACCTACCGCACTTCTTTTTGCAAAATTTTAGATAAAATTTTCGGTGAAAACTTTTGGTAAAATTTTTGCGTGTGGGTATAAAAAAATATAATTTAAGCATAATTAAAGCGTATGAAAAAACGCAGTTCTATTTTGCCTTACGAAGATATGAAACGCATCGACGAAACCGAAACGTGTTTTGCCGATTTTAAATTAGAGGAACAAAAAAATAATGAACGCTAAAAGGTTAAAAAATTCTGCAAATATTGAATTAATCGGCAAAAACGAACGCAAAAAAAACGATAGCGCGCCAATTAAAAGAATTATGCGTACGCAAGATTATTTAAACCTCGTTGCTAAACTCACGCCCGCTTCGAACGAAAAACGCAGCCTTATAAACGCGTTTTTGGTTGGCGGTTTTATTTGTTGCATCGGGCAAGCAATAAGATATTTTTTTATGCTCGAATTAAAACTTAGCGGCGACGATTTAGCGGCGGCAACCTCTGTCGTTTTAATCTTTATCGGCGTTTTATTAACGGGGCTAGGCGTTTACGACCGTATAGGCAAGCATGCGGGCGGCGGTTCGATAGTGCCGATAACGGGTTTTGCAAACTCGGTTGCTTCGCCAGCAATGGAATTTTCGCGCGAGGGGTTTATTTACGGAATGGCAGCTAAAATGTTCGTTGTCGCAGGACCTATAATCGTTTACGGCGTCAGCGCGAGCGTATTGGTCGGGTTAATATATTATATTTTCGGGCTTTAATTCTTAATAATAAATAAACGCAAAAGCGTAAACAAAAAATCACGTTAAAAAATAAAACGCGAAAAAAGAGGTTAAATGAACACTATATTTTTTAAAAATAAGCCTAAAATTATTGCAACGGCAACTATTTGCGGTCCGAAAGAGGCGGAGGGTAATTTAGGTGAATATATCGACGAAAAATTTGCCGACGATTATTACGGCGAAAAAAGTTTCGAGCTAGCCGAACGAAAAATGCTAACTAGGGTTATTAACCGCGCGATTGAAAAAAGCAACGTGCCGCTAAGCGAAATAAACGCAATAGTCGCGGGGGATTTATTGAATCAAATAATATCGGCTTCGTTTTCGGCACGCGAATTTGAAAGCGGCTTTTTAGGCGTTTATAACGCGTGCTCTACTATGACGGAGAGTATGTTGCTGGCTTGCGCGCTTATTGACGGCGGATACTTTAAAAACGCGGTTTGTGCAACGGCAAGCCATTTTGCAACGGCAGAGCGGCAATACAGATATCCGCTAGAACAAGGCACGACGCGCCCCGCTCAATCACAATGGACGGTTACGGGCGCCGGCGCTAACGTAATAAGTTTAAAAGGGAAGGGCGTTAGCGTGCTTTCGGCAACGGTTGGGCGAGTTATCGATTACGGCGTAACGGATGCCAACAATATGGGGGCGGCTATGGCGCCCGCAGCGGCGCACACTTTACTAGATTTTTTTCGCGATGCTAATAAAAAAGCTAGCGATTACGATATGATTTTGACGGGTGATTTAGGCGCGTTGGGTTCTAGAATGTTAAAAGAACTCTTATTAAGGGCGGGCGTAGATTTAAAAAATCATTTAGACTGCGGCGAACTAATTTACAATCTTAACGAAACGGAATATCAAGGCGGAAGCGGGGCGGGCTGTAGCGCCGTAGTTTTTAATTCGTATATTTACGAGCGAATGTTAAAAGGTGAATACAAAAAAATATTGTTTATGGCAACGGGCGCACTACTTTCGACAACGTCAACCCAACAAGGCGAAAGTATACCGGGTATTGCCCATTTATTAGAACTCGAAAGTGATTATGCGTGACGTAATAATTTTTAAAAATCCGCGTAACTTCTACATATATGCAACAAATTATATTAACCTACGCAAAGGCGTTTTTGGTTGGTGGTTCAATATGCGTTATAGCCCAACTGTTAATAAATTTTACAAAAATTACCGCGGGTAAAATACTTGTTTTCTTTATGCTCGGCGGCTTATTTTTGCAAGCCGTTGGGCTTTACGGTTACCTTGTGGATTTTGCCGAGAGCGGCGCGGCTGTTCCCATTTGCGGGTTTGGTTATTTGCTTGCAAACGGTGCGATAAAAGGCGCAAGAGAGGGCGGACTTATCGGGGCGCTAACGGGCGGTATGACCGCGGCGGGTGCAGGTATAACCGCGGCAGTTATTTTTAGTTTTATAAACGCTTTAATATTTAAACCGCGTTCTAAAAAGAATTAACCGCATAAAAAAACGGCGTATATAAAAATACGGGTTATTTTTCGGTTATTAAAAAGATTTTACCTCGCAAGAAAATTATTCTTTTTTTTGGCATATAATAAAACCGAACGGAATTAATAGAGCTAAGCCGATGACCGATTATTATAAACGTTTAAAAAAAGCCAAGCGCAAGCGTTTAAAACGCAAGTTGCTTGCGTTTTTTTTAATTTTAAACGTTATTTTTTGTTACGTTTACGCGTGCGCCGTTAATTTAATTTTTGAGTATGCCGCAAAAGATTTTCAGTATTACGTATCGAATTGCAGTTATTACGCCGTTGCAGATTTGTTAGACGAGAATTATGATTTTTCGTCGCTATGCAAGATTGAAAGG
>CAYZWD010000192.1:0-2701 GCA_964482115.1 uncultured Acidiphilium sp.
ACGCAAAATGAATATTTTTTGATATTTTTAGGCTTGCAATATATAATTTATAGTGCTATAATACAAATGAAAAAGCTTGCTTGCAAGGTTTTTTTCACGCAATATTTCAACTAACGGCTGTTATTTGCGATTAAGCAAATAACGAGAGCGCGGTATTATATCATCGTTAGTATATGTATGCAAGTGCATTATCGCACGGATTTTAATTTTTTGCAATTGTAAAATTTATTATGGTACTAAACTTTTTTATCATAATATTGGTTATAAGCCTATATCGCGGTAAAAAAAGGCATAAAAACCGAGGCGTAGTTACACGGCGATACGGGCGGTTTTTAAACGAAACTAAATGACTAAAATAAATCCTAAATAAGGGAACAAAAATGAATAAGTTTACTAAAATAACTATAAATTCGGCAACTTTCGGCGAGCAAAACCCGCTGCCCGACATGCGCAATATCGCAAAAATAAAGGGCGTTACGGCGCGTTTCGAAGTAGGCGCAACCGTAACGAACGAAGAAAAGCAATATTTCGGGGTAGGCAACGAGCCGCGCATTTTTCCTTATAAAATGCAAGACGATTACACGCGCGAAAAAAAGCCTACTAAATACAACGCCGTAGTTCTTGAAAACGCCGCGTTAAAGGCTGTGTTTTTGCCCGATTTCGGCGGCAAACTGTGGTCGCTTTACGATAAAAAGCATAAAAAGGACTTACTTTACACCAACACCGTAGTTCAGCCGTGCAATTTAGCTTTGCGCAACGCGTGGCTTTCGGGCGGGGTAGAGTTTAATATCGGCATAAAAGGGCACAATCCGTTTACTTGTTCGCCCATGTTTTGCGAGCTTATCGGCGATAACGCCGTTAGGTTTTACGAATACGAGCGTATTCGCGGCATAGCGTATTCGGTTACGGCGTGCTTGCCCGAAGATAGCGACGTTTTGTATATAAGAACGCGGGTTGAAAACACTTCCGAAAGCACTAGGTTTATGTATTGGTGGACGAATATCGCTTTCCCCGAAAAGCGCACCACGCGCGTAGTCGTGCCCGCCCATTCGGCTTTTTACTGTTCTTATTTAGACGATCATTATTTCGTTGAAAAAAGGCCCGTGCCCGTTAACGACGGTATAGACGGCACTTATTCTATGAACAGAGTGCACGCCATCGATAATTTTTACGCTATCCCCGAAAACGAGGATAAGTGGGTGGTTGCCGCCGATCCGGACGGTTCGGGGCTATTGCAATATTCCGATAAGCGCTTAAAAAGCCGCAAGTTGTTTTTATGGGGCAACAGCGCGGGCGGCAGGCACTGGAACGAATATCTTTCAGAGTCGGGGCAAGCGTATATCGAAATTCAAGCGGGAATTTTAAACACTCAGCTAGAGCATATTCCAATGCCCGCGCACGAGGTTTGGGAATGGACCGAGGGCTATACCTATATAGACGGCGCGAATAAAGCGCTTTACGGCGAGTGGGACGGGGCTATCGCCGCCGTCAAGTCGCACTTAAACGATATGGTAAAGGCAAAAAAAGCTATTGCGCCTAACGATTTATCGGCGCTTAAAATCGAGGGCGAGGTTAAGCGTGTGGGCTACGGCAGCGCGTTCGGCGCGCTCGAAAATAAAGTGCGCAAAATTAAAGGCGAGCTGCCTATAAGCGATTATCTGGATTTTGGCAATTTAAGCGGAAACGGCTTGGATAATTCAAGCGGTTTTAGCGCCGAGGCGTTGGCTGAGGTAAAAGATTATAACGACCTTTTAACTAACGGCTATATCGCTTATCGCGAACCCGCCGAGCACCCCGCCGCGTATATAAACGGCGAATTTTGGTGCGATAAGTTGTTAGAGTCTGCAAAAACCGCGGGCGGCGACCATTGGTATACTTATTATCAAGCGGGCGCAACCGCTTACGCTTTAGGCAAAGCGGAGCTTGCAAAAACGTTGTTCGAGCAGTCTATAAAAAAACAACCCTCGCTTTGGGCTTACCGTTGCTTGGGGTTCGTTTTGCTAAACGAGTTTAACGACGAAAACGGCGCTTTCGAGTGCTGGCGCAAAGCGTATAACCTGCCCGCGGCAAAAACCGAGTTCGCGTTTATAAAAGAATATTTCGCGTTGCTCGCAGAATATAAAAGATACGCGGAGGTTATTTCGCTTTATAGCGAGCTTTCGCCCGAGTTTAAAACGCGCAGCAGGGTTTTAATTTGCTATGCAGAGGCGCTTTTAAACGAAGGCAACCCCGAGGCTGCCGCTCGAATTATAACCCCGGATATCGTTTTAAACGACGTAAAAGAGGGCGAAAAAGTTTTGTCTAATTTATGGCTGGCTATTTACGCCGCTATTTTAAAAAAGCAGTTTAAAGGTTTAAGCTACGAAGAAGCTTTAGAAAAAGCCGAAGAAAAATATCCCGTTCCGTATTCTATCGATTTCAGAATGTAAAAAATCGAAAATAAAAAACGAAAAAAATCAAAAAACCCGCCTATAGGTCGATTAACGGCATATAGTCGGGTTTTTGTTATACGTTTGTTGCGGTTTATAAATCAACAAATGGGTAGGCTTATTCGAGTTATAAGTCGGGGCTTATAAATCGACGGTGCCGTCCGAGCAAATAACTTGCTTAATTCGTTTTATTTTGCGTGGTAAAGCTTTTTGGTTTGATAGCGCGGCTCGCAAGTTATGCGAATGCCAAGCCGTTTTAAGGTGGTATAGTC
>CAYZWD010000193.1:0-2671 GCA_964482115.1 uncultured Acidiphilium sp.
GTACAAGCTTTATAAGCTTATTTGGGAACGCTTTATTGCCTGTCAGATGTCCAGCGCCATTTATGAAACGGTAAATGCCGACATCAAGGCCGGTGCCTATGGCTTTAAGGCCTCCGGATTTACTGTACAGTTTGATGGCTTTACAAAGCTTTATGAAGAAAGCAAGGATGAGGAAGAGGAGGCCGCCACCGCGCTGCCCCCGCTGACCGAGGGTGCCGAGCTGACCGTAAAAGATTTGGCCGGCAACCAGCACTTTACCCAGCCGCCCGCCCGCTTTACCGAGGCTTCGCTAATCAAAATGCTGGAAGAAAAGGGTGTTGGCCGTCCCAGCACCTATGCCCCCACCATCACTACCATTTTGCAGCGCGGCTATGTGGAGCGCGAGGCCAAGGCTCTGAAGCCCACCGTGTTGGGCGATGTTACCACCCGCCTGATGGCCGAGCAGTTTACCGACATTGTGGATGTGGGCTTTACTGCCAACATGGAACAAAGCCTGGACGAAATTGCCGAGGGCAAGCAGGAGTGGGTGCATACCGTTTCTGATTTTTATGGCAACTTTGCCGAAACGCTGAAAAAGGCCGAAGAAAACATGGAAGGCAAGCGGGTAAAAATTCCCGACGAGGCCACCGATGAGGTTTGCGAGCTGTGTGGTAAGCCCATGGTCATCAAGCTGGGCCGTTTTGGCAAGTTTATGGCCTGCTCTGGCTTTCCTGAATGCCGCAAGACCAAAAAAATTGTAAAAGACTCGGGGGGCATTTGTCCGGTTTGCGGCGGCAAGATTCTCACCAAGCGTTCCAAAACCGGCAAAACCTTTTATGGCTGCGAAAAATACCCCGAATGTACCTTTGCCACCTGGGATACCCCCCTGGAGGAAAAGTGCCCCAAGTGTGGTTCCACCCTGTTCCGCACCAACGGCCGAGGGCGCAAGATCCATTGCCTGAAGGAAAACTGCGGCTTTGAAAAGGCCTATAGCCCCAAAAAGGCGGAGGGTAAAGATGAATAAGGCGGTTGTGGTTGGGGCCGGACTGGCCGGATGCGAGGCCGCCTGGGCGCTGGCCCGCCGCGGCATTGCGGTGGAACTGCATGAAATGAAGCCCCAAAAGTACAGCCCCGCCCACCACTATGCGGGCTTTGCAGAGCTGGTGTGCTCCAATTCGCTGAAGGCCATGCGGCTGGAGTCGGCCGCCGGGCTGCTGAAGGAAGAAATGCGCAGGATGGGCTCGCTGACCATGCAGTGCGCCCAAAAGGCGGCAGTTTCGGCCGGCGGGGCGCTGGCGGTGGACCGCACCATTTTTTCCGACCTGGTAACAGCGGCCATCAAGGCCGAGCCGCTGATCACTGTGGTGCAGGGCGAGGTGGAAGAAATCCCCGCCGCGCCGGTCATCGTTGCCACAGGCCCCCTGACCAGCGAAAGCCTTTCGGCTGCCATTGCAGCCCGCTGCGGCCAGGGCCACCTCAGCTTTTTTGATGCGGCGGCACCCATTGTCAGCCGTGATTCCATTGATATGGAAAAGGTGTTTTTTGCCGCCCGCTATGACAGGGGGGAGGCAGACTACATCAACTGCCCCTTTAATAAAGAAGAGTACGAGGCCTTTTGGCAGGAGCTGGTGAATGCCGAATCGGCCCCGCTGCACGAATTTGACAAGCGCGACTTTAAGGTTTATGAAGGCTGCATGCCCATCGAGGTGCTGGCCAAGCGCGGGGCGGACACCATCCGCTTTGGCCCCTTGAAGCCCGTTGGCCTGCGGGACCCCCGCACCGGTCACCGGCCCTGGGCGGCTGTGCAGCTGCGGCGTGAAGATGCCGCCGGCAGCATGTTTAACATTGTGGGCTTTCAAACCAACCTGAAGTTCCCCGAGCAAAAACGGGTTTTTTCCATGATACCCGGGCTGGAGCAGGCCGAATTTCTGCGCTATGGTGTGATGCACCGCAACACCTTTTTGAATTCGCCCTGCCTGCTGAACAGCGACTTTAGCCTGCGGGAGAATGAGCTTGTGTTTTTTGCCGGGCAGATTACCGGTGTGGAGGGCTATATAGAGTCGGCAGCCTCGGGCATTGTGGCGGGCATCAGCCTGGCGCGCAAGCTGGCGGGCAAAACGCCCCTGGTGCTGCCCACCGACACCATGACCGGTGCCCTGGCAGCCTATATCAGCAACCCGGCAGTGACCGATTTTCAGCCCATGGGCTGCAACATGGGACTGCTGCCATCCCCCACAAAGCACATCAAAGACAAGCGCCTGCGCTATGAGGCAGTGGCCAACCGGGCGGTGGAAAGCTTTGCCCGGGCCCTGCAGCAGTGCGGCGAGGCCTGATTTTGAAGGGAGGAACACGACCAATGAAAGTAATCATTGACGCATTTGGCGGTGACAACGCGCCGCTGGAGATCATAAAGGGTGCCCGTTTGGCAGCCGATGAATACAGCTGCGGCATCATTCTTTCGGGCGACAGCCAGGAAATTTGCCGCGTGGCCGGCCAAAACGATATTTCGCTGGAGGGCATTGAGGTGGTAAACGCCAACGGGGCCATCCCCATGGAGGCCAAGCCCACCGACCTGCTGCGCAAATACAAGGGCTGCTCGATGGAAAATGCCTTTCAGCTGCTGGCAAACGGCCAGGCCGATGCCCTGGTAACAGCCGGCAGCACCGGTGCTGCCGGCTGTTACCAGGGCATC
>CAYZWD010000194.1:0-2666 GCA_964482115.1 uncultured Acidiphilium sp.
CCCCCACATTTGCCCGTAAAGCGAGTTTTCTTCGATAGAGTGCCCGGTTAGCTTGCAGTTATGGTTTTCGCACCAATCGTAAAGCTTTTTATAATAGTTTTGCGCGTAAAGCTCGCTGAGCGCGCCGTAATATTTAGTGCGGAACGCATAGCCGCGCTCGTCGTGAACGAAAAGCCAAATAAGCCCGTCTTTAATATCTTCGCCGTCCTTTTTAAAAAACTGCTCGGCGTAAGGCGTGTAAGGCGTTGCCCCGCGGTAATATTGCGGCTCGTCGGTAAAAAATCCGCAAAGTTCGCGCCCGAAACTATCTTTAAACCGCTCGTAATATTTTTCGTGCGTGGCGGAAATAAATTCGCTAACGACGTTCGGGTTTAAAATATCCGTATTAGACGGACTACCCCTTAAATAAATATTGTAATATTCGCCCGCATAGCCCGTTTTAGGCGCGGTAACGCGGCAAAAACCGAGTTTTTCGTCGGAAACGAACACCGCAAAAGCCGAGCCTTCGAAATTTCCTTTTTCTAGCTGTAAAAAGCGCGCCAAATAGTCTGCATTTTGCAAAAGTTTGCCGCCCGCAAACCCGCTGGGCCAACCGTTTTCGTCGTAAATCCATGCCTCCATATCCAGCTCGCGCGCGCGTTTTAAACACGCCGCTATGCACGAAAACCACTTTTCGCCTAGGTATTCGTCGCTAAGCCCGAGCCGCGCGTGCATAATAAAGCCGCCGATGCCGACAGAATGCATGTCGTTTATTTGTTTAACCAGCTCATCCTCGTTAAGAGCGTTATTCCAGCTCCAAAACGGAACGCTTTTATTTTCTTTTAAATTGCCGCTAAGCGCGGTTATAAGCCGTTGTTTCATAATTTTTATTATTGCGGTATCACTCGTATACTCTTTTATGCGGTAGTATACCCGCGCGGATAGCCGTTAGAAATTAAAGCCCGTCGAGTTTTAACTAAGCCTAAATTAAAACTTAAACCCCGTAGTTGGTAAATTTTTCGTCGTATTGATAGCAGGTTTCGGAGGGGCGGTTTAAAAGCGTAATAGAAACGGCTTCTACGTTAAATCTGCCGCGCTCGGATATAAGCGCTATTATTTGACTTTGCGCACCTAATTTTTCGGGCGCGGTTAGCGTTACGGCGACAGGTTCTGATTGACAAGTGCTTTCCGTTAATGACATAAAAGCCGGCACGAACACTTCGAAATCGCCATTATCGGCAACCCACCCCTCGGGCAAAATAAGCCTTACGTTGATATTGTGCGGCTGATTGCCAAGCGATTTTATGTTGTTGCGCAAGCTTATTATAAGCCGTTTTTGCTCGCCCGCCTTAGCGTAAGCGCCGCCCTCTACGGTTATTATAGCCGTTACGGCATTGCAACGCTTTACTATTGAGTTAGGAGCTTTTAAAGAGAGTACCGAACAAGCAAGCTCGTCAGATTCTTCGCTTTGCCCGTAAGGCAACGCAAACCTATCGAGCTCGGCTTGCGAAAAACAAGTTTTTTCAGAGCCGATCGTAACGCGCGCGCCGAAATCCGCCCTATTTTCATAAAGTACGACGGGCGCTAACTCGCAAACCTTTTGGGTAAGCTGAGTGCAACTATCGATAACCGGCCACGCCGTGCCGAGGTTTATGCAGCACGTAACGATTTTATCGCCGACGTGGGCAGCCCAATCTTCGGGAATGCCCGCCGTTCCGTGCATTATACCCAAAACGGAGCCTACCGTTGCGGCGGTGCAATCGGTATCGTCGCCGCAGTTTACGGCAAGTAACATCGACTTTTTAAAATCGCCTTCCCCGTATAATACGCCAAGCATTGCGTAAGCCACGTTAGACGGGGCTGAAAACCAGCCGTCGCCTATATCCGAATTTTCTTTTAAAATAGCGTTGCGTGCCTCTGAGGGGCTTTTTTTGCTATCGTAACAGCTTAAAAGCAAGCGAATAGACCTTGCCATGCGCGAGCTTGCGGGTATTTTTGCAAGCCCTATTTGAATTAGTTTTTTAACGTCCGATATAACGAACGCGGCGCTTTCTACCGCGGCAACGAACATAGCGGCGTAAGTACCCTCGCCCACGCCGTGGTCTATTTTAGCGTCTTCAATAGCGTAGCGAGCGGCTAAATCGGGTGAGGCGGGGCAAAGACATGCCCATATTTCCGTGCGAATCCACGCGCCGTTAGAATGTTTTAATATATGATTGTTTTTGGTTTCGCCGCTTAAAGGCGGGGTTATGCCTAGTTCCATATTTCGGCGGGCAATAGCGTATTCGCCCATATATACGGGTATATACGAAAGCCAATATTCGCCCAAAAGCGCGGCGTTTACGTTTTTTGCGCCCGATTTTTCAACCGCGTGCAACCAAATTAATTGAAGGTCTAAATCGTCGTTAGGCAGAGGCGCGCCCGCCTCCGTCGTAAAGCCGCTTACGTTTAACTCTTTGCGCGCGCCCTCGTAAGGCCCGCCGAGCGTTCCGCCTACGTTTTTGCCTTGCCAGCACGCAAGCACCTTATCTTTATATTCCGCGTAGTTTAAGTTCATTAGCAAAACTCCTTTATTGCCTTTTTCAGCTTTTTCAGCTTTTTTAGCCGTTTATTATTAAGCGCCGAAATTTTTCGTATATCCGCCCGTTTTTGTTTTAGGCGGAATAGCGTTTTCGGCGGTGTTTTCA
>CAYZWD010000195.1:0-2646 GCA_964482115.1 uncultured Acidiphilium sp.
TATGGAAATAATAAAGGGGTTAAGAAATCTCCGCGCGGAGGTTAACGCCCCGATGTCTAAAAAAATAGACCTTTTCGTGGTAACCGAAAACAAAAAGCTTATTAAGCACACCGCTTCGTATATAGAAAAACTTGCGGGCGTAAACAAAATCGAGTTTATCAAAGAAAAAGCCGATTTAAACGAAAAAGTGCTTTCCGTAATGCTTGCCGGGTTCGAACTTTACGTTCCGCTGGGCGAACTAGTAGACGTCGAAAAGGAAATTTCAAGGCTTAACGGCGAGCTTAAAAAGGTTCGCTCGGATATAGAATTTTCGCAAAAACGCCTTTCTAACCCCGGCTTTGCGGCAAAAGCTCCAAAACAAGTGGTGGATAGCGAACACGAAAAACTAGAAAAAAATCTTCAAATAGAAGCTAAACTTATTTTAAGCATTAAAGAATATCAAGGCTAACGCGGTAGTAGGCGGGCGGCTTAAAAGCTCGGATACGATAAGCGGGCGGCGCTAGGGCTTTGCTATAATGCGAAATGCGCTAGGGCTTTGCCGTAAGGCGGCTGCTTTAGGCGTTAATAAAAAAAACGAAACTCAACGGAGTAGTATGAAAAAACAAAATAAAACCTTAAAGGTACGCTTCTTCGGCGGCGTAGGCGAAATAGGTAAGAACATGACCGCGCTCGAATACGGTAACGATATACTTATCGTAGACTGCGGGCTTACCTTTCCGTCGAACGATATGCCCGGCATAGACTTAGTAATACCGGATACGTCTTACCTTGCCGCCAATAAAGATAAAATAAGAGGCGTGCTTATTACCCACGGGCACGAAGACCACATAGGCGGCTTGCCCTACTTTTTAAAGGACTTTAACGTTCCCGTATACGGAACTAAGCTTTCGCTTGCCCTTGCGGATCATAAAATTCGCGAGGCGGGCGTTAAAAACGTTAAGCTTTGCTGCGTAAAACCCTCTAGTAAAATAAACCTAGGCTGTTTTACGGCGGAGTTTATTCACGTTAACCACTCTATACCGGGCGCGTGCGCTCTGGCTATCAACACCCCCGTAGGAATGGTGATGCATTCGGGCGATTTTAAAATCGACTTAACCCCCATTCACGGCGACATAATGGATATAACCCGCTTTTCGGAGATAGGCAAAAAGGGCGTTTTGCTTTTGCTTTGCGAATCTACCAACGTAGAGCGCCGCGGTTATTCTATGAGCGAGCAAGTAGTTTGCGACACGCTCGATAAACTTTTTGCCGAAAACGCGCGCCGCAGGCTTATAATAGCCACGTTTGCTTCGAACGTTTATCGCATTCAGCAAATAATAAAGCTTGCCGCGCGGCATAAGCGTAAAGTCGCGCTTTCGGGCAGAAGCATGATAAACGTTACGGAAGCGGCCGCTAAAATAGGCGAAATGACCATTCCGGACGGCGTTTTAGTGGATATAGACAAAATTAAAAACGTTCAGGATAAAGATTTGGTTATTGTTTCCACGGGCAGTCAAGGCGAGCCCATGAGCGCGCTTACCAGAATGGCTTCGGATAATTTTGCTCAGGTTAAAATAGGGCAAAACGATACCATTATTATTTCGGCAAGCCCCATCCCGGGCAACGAAAAAAGCATTTATAACGTAATAAACAATCTTTATCGCAAGGGCGCGGAAGTTATTTACGAATCGCTTAACAGCATTCACGTTTCGGGGCACGCGTGCCAAGAAGAGCTTAAAATGCTGCACTCTTTGGTTAAGCCTAAATTCTTTATCCCCGTGCACGGCGAATACCGCCATTTAAAAAAGCATTGTATGCTCGCCGCCGATATGGGTATGAAAGAGGGTAACATGCTTATTTGCGAAATAGGCGATACCGTAGAACTAACGCCGAAATCTATGCGCCGCGGCGAAAGCTTCGCCGCAGGCAGCAGGCTTATAGACGGGCTTAATATCGACGAGGACGCCACTTCCACCGTGCGTGATCGCGTGCATTTAGCGGAGGACGGCGTTATCGTTGCGGTGTGTTGCGTTTCCGCCGAAAGCGGCGTGCCTATTCAAGAACCCTCGCTTATATGCAAGGGGGTTGCTCTTACGGAGGCGCAAACCGCCGATTGCAAAAACATCATTTTAAAAACTATTGCGGATTTCGATATTAAAATAGGCGACAACCCCGTTTTCAGAAATCAAATACGCCGCAGTTTGAAAAATTATATTTTTAAAAAGACCAAGCATAACCCCATAATTTTGCCGGTTATAACCGAAATTTAAAACTATGAGCGAATTTACCAGCTCCAAAGCGTTGCCAAAAATAAGCGAGCGCTTAAAACAAATGCGCAAACGATATAAGCAAGAGGGCATTCCCACTATTTTAGACGAAAGCCTTAACCTGCTTATCACCGTTTTGCGCGCCAAAAACCCGCAAACCGTATTAGAAATAGGCACGGCTACGGGTATGAGCGGCGTTTGCATTTTGCAAGCGTTGCCCGCGGCAAAGCTTACCACTATAGAGGCGGACGAGCTTAGCTGTTTAACCGCGCGCGAAAATTTTGCAAGTTTCGGCGTAGATAAGCGCGTTCATTCTATTTTAGCCGACGCGGGCGACGTTATTAAATATTTGCAAGGCCCTTACGATTTTATATTTCTAGACGGCGCTAAGGCTAGGTAC
>CAYZWD010000196.1:0-2635 GCA_964482115.1 uncultured Acidiphilium sp.
GTTTTGCATAACGTATTTAAAAGGATAATCGTTATACGCTATTAAAATTTGCTTTAAATCGGCAAGCATTTTGCGCGACTTATCGTCCTTTTCGCCCTGCCAGCCCACTAGCGCGGCTAGTTTTTTGATAGGATCTATCGCCGAAACGTTTTTAACTTTATAGCGCCTTGCCGTTATTTTACAAATGGTATCTTTACCCGATTTGCCTTGTCCGTTTATTACTATTACAGTTTTTTGCATTATTACCAGCTCTTTTATTTATAATTACACTACGTTTAAACGGCTTTTTATCCGAAACTTTTTATAAAACCGCGGTATTTTAGCCTTGTTTTTTGCCCTTTTTGCTAAAGTTAAGCTGCGCAAGAATTACCGCGCCGAAAACTAAACAACATCCCGCGATCTCGTAATCGCTCATAATTTCGCTTTTTATAACGCGCCCGGATATTGCGGCGATTACCGATTCTAAGCTCATTATAAGCACGGCAACCGTTGCCGGCACGTATTTTTGCCCGATAATTTGAAAAGTGTAAGCAATTCCGCCCGAAAAAACACCCGCGTAAATAATGGGCCACCAAGCGGCAAGTATTGCCGAAAAATCGACGGTTTCGAATATAACAGCCAAAATTAAGTTTACTACGGCGCAAACCGCGAACTGCATAAAAGATAAAAACAACCCGCTTACGTTATGCACTAATTTACCCACTGCAAAAATATGAAACGCGTAATACACGGCTGAAATAAGCACTAAAAGGTCGCCGAGCGAAAGCGCACCGCCGCTACCGACCAAACATATAAGCGCGAACCCGCACAGCGCGGCAAAAACCGCCACCCACAAATTCCATTTAGGCATTTCACCGAAAAACAGCCCTATAACGGGCACCATAACGATATAAAGCGCGGTTATAAAACCCGAACGGCCAACCGTGGTATATTTAATTCCGAATTGCTGAACCGTTGTGGCAACGGTTATAAGAACGCCGCAAATAAGCCCCGAAATTAACGATTTTTTGCGTTGTTCTGCGGTTAACGGAGCTATTATAGTAAACCTTTTATTTTTTAACGATTGCGTTACTATTATAGCTATTCCTATAGAAATAGCAGCCAACAAACTGCGCATGCCGTTCATAGTAAGCGGCCCGATATAGTCCATCGCGTTGCTTTGTGCAACGAACGAACTGCCCCATATAAATGCCGTTAAAAGCAGCAATATTATTCCGAACGTTTTTTTTAAAGTTTTAGAATTCATTTTTAACCTAAGCTTTTGCTTTTTTGCGATTTTTTATTCGCTTTAAAGCCGTTTAAAACCGAAAACGCCCCCTAAAAAAAGCGTTTTCGCATGCATAATTTTTTATTAACTTTATTCATTTTATGCATATATGATAACATAAGGTTAAAATTTAAGCAACCCTAAACGCCCCGTTTTTGCATTTTTTAAGCAAAAATATTCTTTTTTTGTATATTTTTAACAAAGGCTAACCCACGAGCGTTCGCCTTCGGCACGCTAATCGGTAAACGAACAAAAATCTTCAATTAATAAAGAATACGCGCGTTGTCGGGCAAATCTAAAACTTCGTTGTCGTCGCCGCGCACGGTAAAATATTCTTGGTGATAGGTTTTGTGCGGAATTAAATAAATGCGTTTATCTTTCCAAATTTTTTCAACGTCTTTACTGAGCGCGCCGCGTTGGAATACGTAAGACATTATTTCCACGTTTAAATCGACCACCGCGCTTTTATAGCCTTCCGCAAACAAATTTAAAAGCGCCGCGCGGATTTTTAAAATTATATAACTGCACGAAAATATTTCGCCGTCGCCTTGGCAATAGGGGCAATTTTTAACCAGCAAAGAAATGCTTTCCTTGCGCTTTTTTTTGCGGGTAAACTCAACTAGTCCTAGCGGAGTCATACCGATAACGTTGCATTTAGCCCTATCGGTTTTAAGCGCTTCCGTAAGCTCTTCAACCACGCGCGTGCGGTGTTCTTCTTGCGACATATTGATAAAATCGACTATAATAATGCCGCCGATATTGCGTAAACGCACTTGCCTAGCTATTTCGCGCGCGGCTAGCAAGTTGGTTTGAAAAACCGTACTTTCTAAATTGCAATCACCAACGCAACTACCGGTGTTTACGTCGATTGCGGTAAGCGCCTCCGTTTTATCGATAACCAAATACGCCCCGCTAGATAAATCTACGCGGTTTTTAAGCAGTTTTTCAACCTCGCCGCTAAGCTCAAACGCCTCGAACAAGTCGCGCCCGCCTTCGTACAGTTTAATTTTGTTTTTTACTTCTTTGCCGCGTTTTTCAACCGAAAGCAAAACGTCGTCGTACAGTTTTTTATCGGCGATATAAACGTTTTCGATTTCTGAAGTGTAAACGTCGCGCAGCATTCTTACGGCTAAGTTACCCTCGCTGTACACCACGTCGCCCACGCTTGCGGTTTTATAGTTTTTGCACGCTTCCAGATAGGTTTCGCGCAGATAGCGCGCCTCGCTTTCGATATCCTTTTTTAAAGCGAATTCCGCTGCCGTGCGAACGACGTAACCGCCGCTTATTTTTAAACCGCCGATTTGTTTTTTAAGCTTTTCGCGCACGGCCTCGTCGGTTATTTTGCGCGAAACGCCAACGTCGTTAAAG
>CAYZWD010000197.1:0-2632 GCA_964482115.1 uncultured Acidiphilium sp.
GATAAAAAACATGGAACTCAACAAAAACGTGCCTACGCCGCACATCAACGCCAAGGTCGGAGATTTTGCAACCACCGTTATAATGCCGGGCGATCCGCTGCGCGCAAAGTTTATTGCCGAAAACTTTTTAACTAACGCCGTTTTGGTCAATTCGGTGCGCGGGGTTAACGGCTACACCGGTTATTACGGCGATAAACGCGTTTCGGTTATGGCGTCCGGAATGGGGCAGCCGTCTATCGGCATATACTCTTACGAGCTGTTTAATTTTTACGGCGTAGAGTGCATAATTCGCGCGGGCTCTTGCGGCGGTTACGATGAATCGCTCCACGCGCGCGATATAGTTTTGGCGCAAGGCGCTTGCACAAACGGTAATTACGCCGCGCAGTTCGGGCTTAACGGAACGTTTTGCCCTATAGCGGATTTCGGGTTGTTAACTAAAGCCGCCGAAAATTGTAAAAAGGTCGGGGTTAACTACGCCGTGGGCAACGTTTTATCCTCGGACGTGTTCTACTCTGAAAACGAAAATTATCCCGCGTGGTCTAAAATGGGAGTGCTAGGGGTTGAAATGGAGGCTGCCGCGCTGTATATGAACGCCGCCAGGGCTAAAAAACGCGCGCTTTGCATTTGCGCCGTTAGCGATTCGTTCGTTTATAAAAACGAAAATTTAACCGCCGAAGAGCGCGAACGCTCGTTTACGGATATGATTAAAATCGCGCTCGAAACGGCAATTTAACGGTTGCTTTTTAGGCTGGGTTAAAGTTGCTTTTTTTGCTGATTTGTATTGTTTATTTTGGCGGGTTTGCGTTGCGTTAAATTTTAAAAAGTTTATAAAAGTCGCGCTATAGGTCGATTATCGCATAGTTTTAATAAAAAACGGCAAAAAATCGCAAGTGCGGCGTGCGGCGTATAATATCGCAAAATAATAAAAAACGGAGGCGCTTTACGTGCGGTAAAAATATGTGCGATAAAAATATTAAAGAAAACTTAGGCGAAGTTACAACCGACGAAAATTTAGGCGGGGTTGAAGTTGACGCAAAAAAGCAAGGCGTAAAACTGTATGACTCAAAAACCGCAAACGATCGCCGCGCGTTTATAATCGTGCTGGATAGCTTAGGCATAGGCGGCGCGCCCGACGCGGCAGATTACGGTGACGAGGGCAGTAATACTCTTGGCGCAATAAGCGGGTTAAGTGAATTTAATTGCCCTACGCTAGCCGAGTTAGGGCTTTTTAACGTCGACGGCGTTTGCGAAAACTCAAGATGCAAGGCGTTAAGCGTTAAGAATCCGCGCGCAAGTTACGCTAGATTCCGCGAACTTTCTAAGGGTAAAGATACCACCATCGGGCATTGGGAGCTTGCCGGAATAGTATCCGAAAAGCCTTTTCCCGTTTATCCAAACGGTTTTCCGCAACGAATTATTGAACGATTCGAGCGTGAAACGGGCAAAAAAACGCTTTGCAATAAGCCTTATTCGGGCACTGAGGTTATTAAAGACTACGGGGAACAAAGCTTAAAACGGAACGCGCTCATAGTTTACACCTCGGCGGACAGCGTGTTTCAAATCGCCGCGCACGAAAATTTAGTTGCACCTAGCGAACTTTACGAATATTGCCGAGTCGCGCGAAAAATTTTAACGGGCGAAAATGCCGTAGGGCGGGTTATCGCGCGCCCGTTTGCGGGCGAATATCCCTTTTACCGCACGGAGCGGCGGCACGATTTTTCGCTTGAACCGCCTAAAAAAACCATGCTGGATTTAATATCCGCCGCGGGCAAGTCGGTTATAAGCGTGGGTAAAATTTACGATATTTTCGCCGCGCGCGGAATAACGAAAAGGGTGGCTGGCGCAAACAACGCGGAGGGCATGCAAGCGGCTATAAGCCTTGCAAAAAGCGATTTTAACGGCTTGTGTTTTATTAACTTAGTCGATTTCGATATGGTTTACGGGCACAGGAACGATTGCGTAGGCTACGCACGCGCCATGACCGATTTTGATTGCCGCCTAGCCGAATTTTTGCCACTTTTGCGCGAAAACGACTTGCTTATAATAACCGCCGACCACGGTTGCGATCCGTCTACTCCGTCAACCGACCACTCGCGCGAATGCGTACCTGCGTTAGCGTTTGGCAAGTGTGTAAAAGGCGGCGTAAATTTAGGCACGCGCCTTGGATTTTGCGATATTTCCGCCACGGTTTTAGAGTTTTTGGGCGTGCCGCGCGGGCAAACTTGCGGCAATTCCTTTTTAAGCGAAATATTAAACTAGCCCCCCCTGACGAGCGTCGTTAAGATGTAATAAAATTAACAAAAGTAAGAGAATGACAAAGAACTCATTAGAAAAAGCGTCTAACTTTTAGGGTTCACATCAATTATTGTACACTTCTTTTTTACGTCTTTATTTTTCTCGAATTGTTGCAAAAACGGCGTATCGTTGTTAACTTTTGCGTTGTCAAGCTAAAAAAGCAACAACAAGTTGCTTGTGCGGTGTGCAATTTTATGCTAAGATATATACAATCAATAAACGGTGCTTTACGGTTGCTTGCCGATATGCTTTCGGCGGACAACGTAATTATCGAGAGAGGTGTTATCATGGAAACAAAAGACGTAATTTTGCAACTTCGCAAGCAACGTGGACTTTC
>CAYZWD010000198.1:0-2631 GCA_964482115.1 uncultured Acidiphilium sp.
ACGTAATACTTTGGAAGCTTAACGACGAGTATTCGCCCGAGCAAAAATTAAAAATAAAAGCCGACGCGAAAAACGCTTTAGAAAGTTTATACGGCAAAATAGACGGGCTTTTAAAAATCGAAGTTAAAACCGAGGGGCTTAATTCTTCAACCGCGGATTTAATGTTGGATTCGTGCTTTGAAAGCGCGCAGGCGTTAAAAAATTATTCAGCCCATCCCGCGCACGTTGCGGCGGCAAACGCGTTCGTTCGCCCGTTCGTAGAAGTGCGCAGTTGTTTCGATTTTGAAGAATAGTTAACTAGCGAAAAATGTAAAACGCGATTAAACGGAGAATCGGAAACCGCAAAATTAAAAAAGTTAAACCGTGCGGCGAATTAAACTGCGCCGCGCTAAAATAAATATAAAAATATAAAAATAAACTTTTAAGGAGCGTAAAATATTATGTTACACGAACCCCCTATCGATGAATTAGCCGAAAAAACGGGCTGCAAATATTCGCTTTGCGTGGTATGTTCAAAGCGTGCGCGTCAGCTTATCGATAACGCCGCAAACCAAGGCTTAACCGAAGTTCCGGGCGGCGAAAAGCCGCTGTCGCTTGCCGCTAAAGAAATTTACGAAGGCAAAGTAGTTTCGGCAAAATATTAAAAAGCCGTTTAAATTATATAGTTTTTAATTATAAGCTATTTTAAAAAGTCGTTTCGGCAAGGCTTAGCGCTAAAACCAGCCGAAAAAGCTAAATTTAAACGCAAAAAAAGGTGCTTCGGCTCGCTAATTGCCAACGGTATTTTTCCTAACGGCTAAGAGCGGGGCATTTTTTGCTTTTTACATAAAACGGCGTAAAAAAGTCGACTATAATTCGGCAAATAACTAAGAAAAGGCTGCAAAATTTTCCTCAGGAAAAAGCACGAAAATTTTGAAACGAAAAAGCCTAACTAAGGGCTGCAACACAAAAGCGAGAGCGTGAACGCGTAATGATAGCAGAAGTTATCGTAGACATAACCCACAGCGTGGTAGATAGAGTTTTCGATTATGCGGTAGGCGACCTTCAAGTAAAAGAGGGTTGCCGCGTTTGCGTACCGTTTGCGGGCAGAAAAATTGAGGGCGTGGTTATCGCGTTAAAGCAAACTTCTTCGGTCCCGCCCGAAAAACTTAAAAAAATAATAAGCTTGCAAGACGACGTTCCCGCACTCACCGAAGAGGCGCTTTCGTTGGCGTTTTTTATATCTAAGCGGTATTTCGTAACCAAGGCGGCGGCTTTACGTTTGTTCTTGCCCTCGGAAATGCGAAAAGGGCGAGTTAGCGAAAAAACCGTTGAGTTTTTATGCGCGTCTAGCGAAAATTTTAGCGAAGAAAATCTTCCCAAAGCGGCAAAAAGCCAACGCGGGGCTTACGCTAAAGTAAAAGAGGCGGGGCGGGTGCGCGCGGCGGAGCTACGCAGCGAGTTCGGCGCTTCCGCGGTTAAAGCGCTTTTAGAAAAAGGGTATTTAATAAGCGATAAGGTGCATGTTTGCCGCTTGCCTTATTCCGAAATGTTATCGGGCGGCAAAACCGTTACTCTAACGCCCGCTCAGCAGCGCGCCGTAAGCACGGTTATGCAAACTGAAAAAACCGTAACGCTTATTCACGGCGTTACGGGCAGCGGTAAAACCGAGGTTTATTTAAACCTAATAAAAAGCGTTATAGAAAGCGGCAAAACGGCAATAATGCTCGTGCCCGAAATATCGCTTACTCCGCAAATGTTAAAGCAACTTAGGTCGCACTTTAACGAATTGTGCGCTATTTTACATAGCGGATTATCCGCGGGCGAGCGGTTCGACGAATGGTGGCGGCTTCGCTCCGGCGAGGCAAAAATAGCCATCGGAGCGCGTAGCGCGGTGTTTGCCCCGCTCGAAAATTTAGGGCTTATAATAATAGACGAAGAGCACGACGGCAGTTACGAAAGCGAAAGCTCGCCGCGCTATTCAACGCTAGAGGTAGCTTTAAAGCGCGCCGAATATAACGGGTGCAAAGTCGTTTTAGGCAGCGCTACTCCTAGCGTAATAAGTTACAAGCGCGCGCAAGAGGGCGTTTACGATTTAGTAAAAATGCCCGAACGCATTAACGCCAAACCCTTGCCCGAAATAATAGTTGCGGATATGCGCCAAGAAATAAGGCGGGGTAACAACGGCTGTTTTTCGGCGGCGCTTAAACAAGAATTAGAAAAAACTTTAAAAAACGGCGACCAAGCCATAATATTTTTAAACCGTCGCGGCTATTCGCAACAAGTTATGTGCAGAGAGTGCGGATACGTGGCAAAATGCGCCTCGTGCGACGTAACGCTCAATTATCACCGCGCGGGCGATATGCTAAAATGCCATTATTGCGGCACGAATTACAAAATGCCCGCCGCTTGCCCCGAATGCGGTTCGCCGCACTTCAATTTAATAGGCACGGGCACGCAAAAAATAGTAAGCGAGTTAAAAGAGGCGTTTCCCTCGGCTAAAATTTTGCGCATGGATAACGATACCACGCAAAGTAAAGAGGGGCATTACAAAATACTTTCGGCGTTCGCCGCGCGCGAAGCGGATATTTTGGTCGGAACGCAAATGATAGCCAAAGGGCACGATTTTCCGCACGTGACGTTAGTTGGTAT
>CAYZWD010000199.1:0-2612 GCA_964482115.1 uncultured Acidiphilium sp.
CTTATTGGTCGGGCGATTCGGTTAAGCGCGTTACGGGTTATAATTTGGAAGGACGCGCTAAAGAGGCGGACGGATTTATTCACCTTATTAACTCGGGTGCGTGCTGCGTAGACGCTTGCGGCGAGGTTAAAGACGAAAACGGCAACGCTACCATGAAACAATGGTGGAACGTTACCGATAAAGATATCGATACCATGATGAACGCGACCACTTGGCCTTACGCGGATTTAGGATACTTCCGCGGCGGCGGATATTCTAGCCGTTTCGTAACCCGCGCGGAAATGCCCGCCACCATGATAAGGCTTAACCTTATTAAGGGCTTAGGTCCGGTTCTTCAAATAGTAGAAGGTTGGACGGTTAACCTCCCGGACGATGTTACGGATAAGCTGTGGAAGCGCACGGACTACACTTGGCCTTGCACTTGGTTTACCCCCCGCGTTACGGGCAAGGGCGCGTTTAAATCCGCTTACGACGTAATGAATAACTGGGGCGCTAACCACGGCGCTATATCTTACGGGCATATCGGTGCGGACCTTATAACTCTTTGCTCGATTTTGCGTATTCCCGTTTGCATGCATAACGTTAACGACGAAGATATTTATCGCCCCGCCGCTTGGAATGCGTTCGGTATGGATAAAGAAGGGCAAGATTATCGCGCTTGCGCCGCTTACGGGCCTATGTATAAAAACGTGAGGTAATTTTCGCGTTTGTTTGCGACTAAAAACGAGGAGGTCTTTTATGAAAATCAAATATTTCGGCACTGCCGCGTACGAGGGCATTCCCTCGCTTTTTTGCGGGTGCGAATCGTGCAAAAGGGCTATGGCGCTCGGCGGCAAAAACCTGCGCACGCGTGCTCAAGCGTTAATTAACGAAGAGTTTTTAATGGATTTTAACGCCGATACCGTGGCGCATTATCAAAAATATAAATACGACGCAAGTAAGGTTAAATATTGCCTTATAACGCACAGCCATTCGGACCATTTTTACCCGGGCGATATAGTTATGTTTGCGGAGCCCGGATATTCGCATTTCGTTCCGCATATAGATTTTTACGCGGCTACTTCGGCTTATACTCAGCTTTGCAAAATTTTCGCAAGCGAATATGCGGATAAAACTCGCGCTAATTTGTTCGAAGTTAAGGCGGGCGATTTGCTTACCGCCGGCAAAAACAAAATTTTAGTGCTTAAAGCCGACCACGACGAGACTAGTACGCCCGTAATTTACGCTATAGAAGACGGCGACGGCAAGCGCATTCTGTACGCTAACGACACCGGCGTTTTCACCGACGACGTAATTGCCGATATGAAAAAATTAGGGCGGTTCGATATCGTTTCGCTAGACTGCACGGGCGCGTTTGCCCCCGTCGGGTGGGAAAGCGGGCATATGTCCTTACGTGCAAACGGCTTAATGAAAGATTTGCTTATTAAAGAGGGCTTAGCCGACGAGCAAACGAAATTCGTAGTAACGCATTTTACGCATAACCAGCTCCATGGGCACGATCACGAAGAACTTTGCTTAGAGGCGGCTAAATACGGCTTTATAACCGCTTACGACGGCTTCGAATTAGAGGTTTAATTAGTGGCATATAAATTGATATAAAAAAAGAACTCGCAATCGTTTTTGCGGGTTCTTTTTGCGTGTTTAGCGCGTTTTTTTAGCGCGTTTTAAATATTCTTTTGCGCAGCTGACTTTTTTGCGGGTTAATCGCCGAATTTTTCTATTGCGGCGCGGGCTTCGGGTAAAACTTGCGCTCCGCATAAAAACGCCGTTAGGGTGGCGGCAACGTCGTAGCGCGCGTCGTGCGAGGCGGCTCCGTCGTTAAAAAGTTCTATCGCGCGGCGGCTTATATCGTAGGGGTAAAGGTCGAAAAACTCGGTTAGCTCGGTAAGTTTAGGGTATTTGTATCCGCGCCCGTTTGCGCGCGGCAACTTTAAAAGCGGGGTAAATTTTTTCATCGTATCGAAACTTTCGTTATAATGAAAAATTCGGTCGTAATAAGAAAATTCCGCGCTCATAAATTTATAATCGAACGCGAAATTGTGCGCTACGGTAAGGTCTGCGGCACGGAAATCGTCGTCGATTTCTTCTAAAAATTCGCCGAAAGTTCGTCCGTCGGAAAGCTCGTAAAGCTTTTCGGCCGTTAAACCGTGAACCGCCGTCGATTCGGGCGGCACGTACGGCACGTAAAAATAAAAATTTTTGCCCGTAACTTTTTCGCCCGATAGCATCGCGTAAGAAAGTTGAATTACGTGCCCCGGGGTAAGCCCCGTGGTCTCCGTATCGAAAAACAAAATCATAACGTAACGATTATATATCAAATAAAAAAAAATCGCAAGCTCTAACCGCCAAACAATCAAAAGTCGGGCGCAAAAAACATTAAAAAAGGTTGCAAAAAAAACAAAAATTTTACGCGCCGAGCGGGCAGTTTAATTTTTAATAAGAAATATGCCGATAAAAAACGCACACTTTTAGCGCTAAAACAACCGTTAAAAATGCAAAAAAATAAAGCTCCATGCAAGCAAATAAAAAAATTTTGCTAATCGGGCAACTTTTTTTTAAAAACCTCTTGAAAAAGTCATGGAAATATATTATAATATTAAATAGTGTAGGGA
>CAYZWD010000200.1:0-2610 GCA_964482115.1 uncultured Acidiphilium sp.
GCACCCATTCCCCACGGATCGGGGTTATCCTCGTAAGCAAACAGCCCGAAAGCGTTTTTAACGTATTCGACGCCGCGATAACGCAAGCTTTTTAAAAGCCCCGTAGCTTTATCGATTTCAACGAATTTTTCGCCGTCTTCATAAACTAAACAATCGCGCGCGGGGGCTTGTTCCCTAGGCTTTTCGCTAACGAAAACCGAAAACCTCTTCATTTGCATGGGCAAAAGTTCAGCCTCGAAAACAACGCGCTTGCGCCAATTTAAGTTTATGGTGCTATCCTCTTTTATGCATTGACTTTTTATTACGCGGTCGCCGTCTTTTACGGTTACGATAATATCGTTGTTCGACCAGTTTTGGTCCGCGAGCATAAACTCGCACTCTACGTTATCCGTAAGCGCGTAGGGGTGCGGATTGAACACCAACATGGGGTATTCACCCTCCGCCGCGCACGGCTGACCGTTTTGCAAGGCAAAATACGCCTTGGTTTTAAGCTTTGTTGCGTCAAGATAACCGCGGTTAAAAACTTGCAAGCCGTTATCCTCACCCGACTTTACGCAAGTGCCGGGCAATACGTCGTGAAACTCGCCCGTCATGAGCTGCTCGAAACAATCAAACAGCCGATCTTCGGGATATTCCATTAAACCTTTAAGCGCCGCCACAGCGCACATAATTTCGGCTAAATACAGCTCGTTTTCAAGCTTAACGTGGTTTTGCTTAACTTCGATCATAGAAGTGTAGCAACCGGGCATCGAAATATGCAACGACTCGGCTAGCGAACTTTTAGGCTCGCACTCGTCAAAAAACGCTTCGGGATACGAATGCACGAACTCGAACGTTTCGTCCGATTGCATCATTTTAGCAATATCGGCTAAATCTTTATCCGAAGGACCGCCTCCGTGATTGCCTACGCCCCACATAACCAAGCCTTCGCCGTCTAAACACCACTCGGCTTGCTCGCGAATGGCTGTTGCCGCGCGCCCTAGCGGAGTGCTGTAATTGTGTTGCGTGCGGATAGCTTTTATAACGCTACCGTCAACGCCGACCCAATTAAATAAATTATGTTCGTAGCGTTTTTCGTAAGTGCACGGGCGGCACACTATAACCGCGTTTTGCCCGCACTTTTTAATAATCTGCACCAGCCCGCGCGAATGCCCGAACGCGTCGACGTTAAAAGCCGCTTTTGGCGGTTCTACGCCGAATTTCTGCTTGAAATATCTGAACCCGTAGCGAATTTGCCTAACTAAACTTTCGCCTAAAGGCATGTTGCAATCGGGCTGCAAATACCAACCGCCTATTATTTTCCACTTGCCTTGCTTAACGAGCGCTTTTATCTCCTCAAAGAGCGGAGCGTCGTATTCTTCGACGTATTTATATACGTTTGCTTCGTTGTGGCAAAAAATATAATCGTATTTTTTTGCAAGCTTTACCGCGCTGCGAAAAGTCGAAAGCGTTGCGCTTACACCCTCTTGCCAATCCCACTGCCAAATGGGATCTATATGCGCGTTGCAAACCAAATGAATTTTTTTCTTGTCTCCACTCATAAAAACCGTAATTAACCCTATAAAACTAATATTTACGCTTTATTTATTAACGCAATTTGCTCTAAAGACGCAACTTTTTTAGTTTAGCCGCTCGTTTAGTTTAGCCGTTTGTTTTTAGCCTATCTGCAATTTTTTTTAAGCGGCTTAATTATTTTTAAACGGCAGAAGTCGCTTCGGTAGCAATAAAATTATTTTTCGGCAGCGGAGTTGTTTTTTGCTTCTTTAATAAACATTTCCAACGATTTTTTAAGCACGTTTATTTGCGCTTTCAAATAATAATCGTCCTCGAAAAGCGCGTAATGCACGCTTGCGCGGATTAATATAAATATAAAAGAAAGTATGGTTTCGCAGGGAATGCCTAACATAGGCTCTAGCATTTCTGCATATTCGGTGTAACGCTCGTTCACGCCCTCAAAAAACTTTTTGCCGTGTTCGATATATTTAGGCTGAGTGTATATTTGATACATAAGCCTATATTTTTTGCCGTGGCGTTTAGCCGTCCAATAAGGAATTTCGTCGATAAACGCTATAAGTTCTTCGGCGTTACGCGGAGCTTTAGCCATAAAATCGTCTTCAACCTTGCTCATGCAATGTGCGGTAGATTGAATTATTAGGTCGTCTAAATCGTCGAAATAAGTATACAGACTGCCGGACGTTATTCCGCACGCCCTAGCCAAGCCCTTTATACCTACGTTGCCTAAGCCGTATTGAGCGTAACAATTGAAACAATGTTCCATAATGTCTACTTTCTTTGCATTGTGTACTTTTTCGTTAAACGTTCTCACTTTTATCACCTTTTGTTTATCGCGCTTTTAGTTTTAAACGATTTTGCCGTTTTTAACGCTCGTCTTAATTCTTTTCAATTTTGCCGCTTTGCCGCTTTGCCGCTTTTTAGCGGTTTTTAGCGGTTTTTAGCTTAGGTTTTGAAATTTTTTACTAAGAAAATTGTAAATGCGAGTTTTAAGAAAACTATAAATTAAGTTTTTGCGATTTACGGCACGTTTAAGCACGCTTTATTCTTTTATTAACATTTTATTTAATCACTTAGTTAGATTGTATCATATATCGA
>CAYZWD010000201.1:0-2607 GCA_964482115.1 uncultured Acidiphilium sp.
CAAATCCCCAACCGACATACTGAAACACTCAACCCCGCCAAGATCTATTTTTTGAGACACGCTACCGATTTCGTAGTGACTAACCTTTAGGTCGTCGGCAGTAACACCCATGCCGTAGTAACCGTCTTTAAGTTCGTAAAGTACATTAAGCTCGTATGTCTTGCCGTATTCAAAGGTGCCCTCTCGCTCCATCTCGTCGCCGTCGACCAGTGTGCTTACAGAAAAGCGTTTAATACCGGGGGTTTCGTCGAGTTCTAATGAAACGTCTTTCATACAAGAACCGAGAACAAAACCGCTAGCGTTAAGGTTGACGCCGCTTACCTTTTTTTGCTCGCTTTCGCCGGGAACGGCAGGTAGTTGCAACTCGTAAAACACGTAGCCCTCATAGCCAACATCATTGTAACCCCAAACAACTTTGACTTTGGTGCCGTTGACGTAAACGTTGTCAAAAAGACAGTCGCTTATGTCGATTGCTCCGGGATAATTAAATTCAATTAAAAGGCCATAAGCTTTGCCCGGCACGCAGATTGCACCCTCATCATACTCCTCATATGTGTCGGGGTCGAAAATTACTGCCCACTGATTTTCAACTGCTTTGGCATATTTACCGCTGTATGTAGCGGTTATATCGCAAAGTCGGGCGTCTGCTTGATAGCCGGTAAGGGTAAAGTGCATTTCGTCCAACTTCAATTCGCGGTCATCGTATCCGCAATCGTCGCAATACGTATCCAGATCGCTCTCGTAAACGTGGTCTACAAACTCGATCGCACCGCAAGTTGAGCAAAATCTCAAGTGTTGCGTGGTAATGTCGGGGCGGATACCTAAGAAGGAATGGTAAATTTCCCAACCGTCTTCGCCACAAACGTGTTCCGGAACGAGGCCGTTGAGCACAATTATAATCTTGAGAACTTGGCCGTCTTTTGAAACGAGGCTTTCCGACGACGCCGAGACGGCTCTGAGGCTCATTGGTTCCGAGCCCTCCTCGGCGGATACCATGTAGGCGATTCCCATACCGTTTTTGATGGTAATGTTGCTTTCAGTCAAACCGTAAAAATTGCATCCGAAGGGAGCACATATCCTCAAGGTGCCTACGTAATAAACGCTTTTAATAATATCTTCATCATCAAAAAAGAACCAATATCCTTCAGCATCCACAAAATCGGAGGCGTCGAAATCAGCAATGTCGTATTCGTCCGCAGACGCGCCTTTGCCGGTGATGTCGATTTCCACGGCATTACCGACGTTGCCTACTTCGAAGTTTTTGAAGTCGATTTCTATTTCGGAAATGGTATCTTCGGCATCGGAACCTGCAACAGGAGGCAGAACGACAAGCAAAGACATTTCTACGTATTCGGTTCCGTCTTCGTGTTGATCGTAATTAAGATCACGGAAACCGCACTCAAAATCTTCCGGAAGATAAACGTCGGCAGCAATCATATCGTTGCTTGGATAAACGTTGCCACAGTCGAAATACAATACTACGTAGTAAAGGGTATTGAAGCAGAAGGAGTTACGAGCTACTTCGTAATCGTTAATTAAATCAAAATTGCTATCGTACAGTTCGTAACCTATCGAAGAAGGGTTTGCGTCTGTTCTGTCGGTGGTTGCAGAAAAGGAAAGTCCGGAAAGGGGCGCACCGATTTCATAGCCATCGATTTCTACGTTTAACTTGAGGAAACGTTGGTAGCCACAGCCTTCTTCGGAGCAACTTGTGGACGTTGCCGACTCGAAGGTGTGTCTATAGTAATCATCTTTTAGGCTACCGCAAACGGAGCACTCCATCCAGTGGTCTATGTAGTCATAAACCATTTGGAAGTCGTGCGGTTCGCTTGGGAACACGTGTTTACAGATGGAACACTCTCCCCAGTGGTTGGTAGCGTTGGAACTGCTATTTATATTGCAAGATATTTCACTTCCGAGCCAAGTGTCACATTCTTCACAATATCTGTCGTGATAGGAGCCTTCGCCGTTATCGTACAAATCTTGCATAAAGGTGGACGCCCAATTGTGGTCGGACTTGCGCTGTTCCCCGTTTTCGCCAAGTTCGTGACGGTTGCCGTCTATTTCGCAATAGGAAACGTGGCTAACCATGTCCTCTTTTTCGTACTTGATTACGCAAGCGACTTTGTTGGCAATATCTTCGCTTTCGCAACCTGCTCTATCACACTCGTACCAGTGGTATTGCGTGCCGTCTATTTTGTCAAACGTAAGTATAGTATAGCTGTGAATAAGCTCGCTATCGGCACGCTCGTACGGGCACTTGGAGCACTGCTTTTGGCAAGACGTTGCAAAAATGTGATCTTCGTATAAGATACCGTCTGCACAGCTAGCATTTTGGCAGAAATATGCGTGTTGCTTGGTGTTGTTATTGTAGTGAGCAGCATTGCCGGCTGTGTCAAACTTGTGTTCAAGCTCGCTTTCGTCACGCTCGTAGGTGCAGTTAGAGCACCTCTTTTGGCAAGACGTTGCAAAGGAGTGTGATGTCATCATAATACTAATGTACTCGTTGTAGGAATCTTCCGTTGCGGAACAATATTCCCAGTCACTGCCGGAGGCTTTTCTGTATCTATATTGATTGCAACCCCGATTGCACTTTGCGTATTCGCA
>CAYZWD010000202.1:0-2597 GCA_964482115.1 uncultured Acidiphilium sp.
AACTTTCTTACGAATGGGGCTACCGCTATATTAAATTCGACTTCGTTATATACGGAATGTCTGGCGGCAGATATTCTAAAAAGAACTGGACGGGCGTTAAAAACTATCAAAAAGCGCTTGAAATTATGCGTTCCGCGGTAACGGAGGACACTTTGCTTTTGGCTTGCACCGCGCCGATGTGCCAGTCGGTAGGGGCGGCGGATATTTTGCGCACGAGCGTGGATATTTTCGAGCAATGGTCGTCGCTAAAAACCGTGGCGCGGCAAGTGCTTAACCGCAGTTTTTTAAACTACGCCATCAAAATCGACCCCGATTGCTTGCTCGTAAGAACTGCCGAGCACGAGGACGACGAGGCGTTTAGGCGCTGCACCCGCACGAAGCAAGAAATAAAAACTTTCGCTTCGTTTATGGCGGCGACGGGCGGCAACGTAATGTTTTCGGATAAGCTTTCGCTTTTAACTAGCGACAGAGTAGATCTTATGAAAAAACTTTTGCCCGTAAACCAAACGGCGGTTATTCCCGCCGATATTTGCGAGCGAGATATTCCCTCCGTTTTAATAACCGATTGCGGCGAGCGCGGCATAAAAACCGTTACTTTAATAAACTGGGGCGATTATCCCGAGGTTATTACTCACGAGCTGGATAAGCAATATTCCGCGTTCGATTTTTGGGAGCAAAAGCCGCTCGGTAAGCTTAAAACGCTAAGCTTTGATATTCCCGCGCACGAATGCAAGGTTATTCATTTAACTTGCGATTTACCGATTATCGGTTTTTACGATAGAATAATTCCCGATATCAAGTTCGATATTTCTGACGCGGCGGGCGGCGAATATAGCTTAAAAGGGCTAAAAGCGGGCGAAAAGCTGCTTTTAAACGAAGATTTTTCGGTCGAAAGCCTTTCGGGCGGGCAAATTGACGGGCAAACCGTTACGGTAGGCGGCGGCAATTTAAAATTAGCTGGTAAGGAGCGCGAAAATGCTTAAATTTTATATAGAAAACGGCGAGCTTTACTTAGATAGCGGCTTGGGCTTTGAAATTTCAAGCGTTACCTCTTATTTAGAATGGGCGGGCGACCATTACAACACGATAATAAAGCGTAGCGGCGAATGGCGGGTGGAAAGCGGTTTAAGCGAAGCCGTTGCTACCGACGGTACGTTCACTTTGCGTGCTATAGTGAAAAACGGCGGGCTGTATATAAGCGGCGGCGTTACGGTGCCCGAAGATGTCGGCGCGTTGGTCAACTTTTGCCCGCTAAAAGGGGTAATAAAGGGCGGCGGCTTTAAAACCGCGCTCGTTAACGAGGGCTTTTGGATAAACGACGTTATAATCGATTTTATGCACCCCGAAGTCGGCGTCGAAGGCTTTATTAAGGGTGAGGTTAAACGCAGCCCCGATTACGCCGCAGCTACGGTAGATGACGGTGCGTTTTGCTTCGGCGCGGTTAATTACGACGACCGCTTTGCTCAAATAAACCTTTGCGAAAACGGCGAAGTAGAAACCGTAACCCCCGTTTTTATGCGCAAGTATAACGGCGGAGAAGAGTTTTTATCTAGCAACTTTATAATTGCTAAGGCGAGCGGCATATCCGCCGCGCTCGAAAAATACGTCGACGCGCTAAGCGAAAACAATTCGCGCGGCAAAACCGATAACTTTGCGCGTTCGGGTTGGTGCAGTTGGTATTATTACGGCACTAAGGTTAGCGAAAAAATAGTTTTGGATAATTTAGCCGAAGCTAAGCGTTTGGGCTTAAACTTAGATATTTTTCAAATAGACGACGGTTGGAATTTAACCCGCGGCGACTGGGAGGCTAACGAAAAATTCCCCCGCGGCATGAAGTTCTTAGCCGACGAAATAAAAAAGGCGGGCTTTATCCCCGGTATTTGGGTCGCTCCGTTAACCGCCGAAAAGGATTCCGAGTTTTTTAAAAACAATCAAGATTTGTTCGTTAAAGGGCTTTACGATAACGAAGTTTTCGGCAATATTTCGCTAGATTTAAGCAACGAAAAAGCGCAAAAATGGCTTTACGATTTATTTTATAAGCTCTCGCACGAGTGGGGATACCGTTATATCAAGTTCGATTTCGCGTTTTACGGAATATCGGGCGGCAAGCATTTGAGCGAGCGGTTTAACGGCATGCAAAACTATTCTAAGGCGCTTGAAATTATGCGCTCCGCCGTAACCGACGATACTCTTTTATTAGCTTGCGGCGCGCCGCTTAGCCCTAGCGTGGGGAAAGCGGACGTTTTGCGCGTTAGCAGAGATATTTACGAGGACTGGCAGTCTTTAAAAACCAACGCTAAACAAATAATTTTGCGCAGTTTTTTAAATAAGGGAATAAGAATAGACCCCGATTGCGTGTTAGTGCACGAAAAAGGCAGCGAGGACGGCGAGGCGTTCAGGTTTTATACCCGCACCGAGGGCGAAAACAAAACGCTTATTTCGTTAACGGCGGCGTGCGGCGGCAACGTTATGTTTTCGGATAAACTTTCGCTTTTATCTAGCGAAAAAATCGAGCTTATTAAAAAAACGTTGCCCGTAAACCAAAAAGCGGCGTTTGCGTTCGACCTAGGCGTACGCGATATTCCTTCGGTTTTAAT
>CAYZWD010000203.1:0-2594 GCA_964482115.1 uncultured Acidiphilium sp.
GCCATACGCTGCCCATACCGTTATTATCGGCAATTATAATTATTTTATGTAACGATTTATGCTGCTAAATAAAAACTTTAATAAAAACTTTAATTAAAACTTAAAAATTTTAGCCTATTTTCGTAAAATCTTCGCCCTTTAAAAAATCCGGCACTTCTTCTTCGTCGATATCTCCAAGCTCGAAATCTTCGTTTTGAGCTCCGCTATTGTCCTCGTCCGGCGCGTCTGCGGGCAAAATCGTATCTTCAAACACGGCGTTACCCACGGCGCTTGAAGAAAACTCAGGGTCGGTGCTTTCGTCGTAGTTATCTTTTTCAAACAAATACGAGCTTTTTTCGTTTGCTCCGCGAATAGAGGCAAGCAACTGTTCGTAATCGGGCAACTCGTCTAGCGAAGATATTTGAAAACGCTTTAAAAATCCGTCCGTCGTGCCGAACATTACCGGGCGACCGGGCGCTTCTTTTCTTCCAACGATTTCTATAACGCCAAGTTTTAAAAGGTTTTGAATTGCATATTCGCTATCAACGCCGCGAATTTCTTCTAAATCTAAGCGGGTAACGGGCTGTTTATACGCAATAATAGCCGAAACCTCTAACATCGACTTAGAAAGTTCCCTTTCTCTAATCGGGTTAAGCACCAAAGCAACGTTTTCAGCGTTTTTTGGGTTAGAACAAAATTGCAGTTTATTATTAAAAATTAACAAATTAAGCCCGCTTTGCTCGCTGTATTTTTCTTGTAGTTTTTTAGCTGCTTCAAGCACTTTTGCGTTTGTAACTTCAAGCTTATCAGCAATATCTTTCACGGCAATTGCGTTGCCCGAAACAAAAACTATTGATTCAATTATACTCGCTAAGGTCTCCGAATTCACTTAAATCGTCACTCCTATCTTCATTTAAGGTAATAGTAATATCGTCGAAAACGGCGTTTTGAACAACCTTTATAAATTGCCGTTTCAAAAGTTCAAGCATCGCTTGAAAAGTAGTTATAATTTCCGTGCGCGACGCCTCCGAGCTAAAAAGTTCAAAAAAGCTGCACTCTTTTAAGTCTAGCATGCGTTCGCGCATATAAACCATTTTATCTTGAACGGTAAAAACCTCTTTGGGAATTTCCTTTTCCTCGTGAATTTTTCGGTTAATTTCGGTGCGGGTAAGCAAATCCGAAAGCGCTTTAACCAAACCGTCTAGCGTAAAATCTTTATAAATTACGCGAACGTCGTTAGCGGATGGTTCGGGCGGCTTATAATATCTATCAACGTTTTCAAGTTCTTTTAGTTTAACGCTCATTTCCTTAAACAGCTTTAACTCTTCTAGCCGCCTAATTAACGACTGCCCTTCGTCCTCTTCGTTTTCGGGGATAATATCTTCGATTTTAGGAAGTAGCGCCTTAGATTTTTCGTATAAAAGCGTTGCCGCCACGCCTAAATATTCGCCCGCTTTTTCGATATCGAGCGTTTCTAGCTTGTTTAAATACTCCATAAACTGCCCCGTTACTTGCGAAACGAAAATATCTTTAATTTCAATTTGTGCTTGCTTTACGAGGTACAGCAAAAGATCGAGCGGCCCGTCGAACTCGCCGACGTGCGTATCGTAATCGAAAATCGTATCGAAATTTTTTACGTTATAATTAGGGTTATCCATAATAAAAATACAATTAAATATTAAAAATTCTAAAATTAAACAATTTAAAAATCAAATTCCAAAACGCAGAAATCGGCTTGCCTACGATATTAACGGCAAAACTCATAAAATAACCGAAAACGTCTAAAAAATATAACGCGGGCACAGCTTCCGCCACGGTGCTTAGCAAAATTAAGCCAAGCAAAACGTAATAGCCGTAATTTCTTAAAAACGAATAAACTTCGCCGCGTTTTTTTGCAAATACGTCAACTATTCTAAATCCATCTAGCGGGTATACGGGAATAAGGTTGAAAACGAAAAAACATAAATCTAAAACGAATCCGCTCCTAAACAGCTGAACTACGAATAAGCATTCGTAACGATTAACGCCTAAATACACAACCGCCAAAACGAATAGCGGATAAAATAAAAACGCCAGCGCATAGTTAGTAATTATTCCCGCAACGGAAACCCAAAAACAACCCTTTTTATAATTATTAAAGTTATAAGGATTAACGGGCACGGGCTTAGCCCAACCGAACCCGACTAACATAAAACAAATTAGCCCTACGATATCGAAATGTTTAAGCGGATTTAAAGTGTATCTTCCCATTTGCTTAGCCGTATCATCACCGTTTTTGCGCGCAGCGAAAGCGTGAGCGAACTCATGCGCGGGCAAAATGAATAAAAGCACCAAAAATCGCGCTAAATAACTTACTACTTTTTCTAAGTCCATATTTGTAACCGTTTAACAGTTTTTAAATAACGTTTAAAACTTTATTTATAAGCTTTAAATTACACGTATTATTAAAGCAAGCCGTCGATAAATTCTTCGGCAGAAAACGGCGCTATATCGTCAACGCCCTCGCCTGTGCCGACGAACGCAACGGGAACTTCGTATTCGTCGCAAAGCGAAATTACGAAGCCGCCTTTTGCAGTGCCGTCTAGCTTTGTTAAAACTATACCATCTATTCCGAC
>CAYZWD010000204.1:0-2543 GCA_964482115.1 uncultured Acidiphilium sp.
GGCTCTTTTTTGCTTTTTTGCACGCTTTTTTACTTTTCAATTTAAAAAATTTAATCGTTTATTTGCACGTTTTCTTCGCCGAAAAAGTTTTTAACGGCTCGTTCTTCGCTTGCCGAATTTGCGTTATTCGTGCTTTCGCTAGATAAACCGAGCGAATTATCGGCGGAGAGTCCGTCTGCCGCGCCACTATCGACGCCGCCGTCAGAGCCGCCGTCCTCTACGACTACTTCTTCTTCGGTTTTAACCACCCGAGTTTGTAGCCCGCACGCCGCCATAACGCAATCTGCAAGTTTTTGCAAGTTATTTGGCTTTACGAGTAAATTATACTCATTTGCGCCGCCCGCTATAACGAACAGAAGGTTTTTAACGGCGCGCACGCCTACGTCTTGGCAGGCTACCCAAAGCATAATTTCTTTATCGTCGCGCAGTTTGCGCAACACCATGCCCCACGCCTTGCGAGTATCTAACGCGCCGTCTACGGTATCTACCGCAGTAGGAGCACCCGTACCCGCGCACGCGTTTGCACTAGCGCTTGCACCCGCGCTCGATAGCGTATTGCTATCGCTTAAATTTTCGCCGCCTAATTTTACGCCGCTAGCCGTTTTTTGTTTTTTTGCGGCTGTTTTTTCTATCGGCACGTCAGTCGCAAAATCGCTACGTTCGTTAACGAAAGAGCCGCTAACGGGCTTATAGACGGGGTTTTGTTCTTGCTCGAATCCGTAAAACTCGGTGGGCGGTTCTTCGGGCGGCGGCGAAGGATAATCGTAACCGTAGCTTTGATCTTCTTGCTTTATTTCAGCCGATTTCAGACCTAATAAATCCGCGTTCGAACTAGCGGGCATAGCCTCGCTTTTTTGAGCCGCAGTAGATACGGCTTTTTTATCCGCCGCGTTTTCGGTTAAACTTTTTTCCTTGGAAAACGAAGAATTAACGAGCGGCTCGGGGGAACTCAACGCCCCGCAAGACAGCTCTCCGACGCGTTTTTCAAGCGAGTTAATTCGCGAAATAAGCGCGTCTATATTATAATCGTGAGCGGGCAACGCCGCTTTTAAAGCCGCGGTTTCAAAAACTACGCGGGGGTGAGTGCTGTATTTTAAATCAGCTTCCGCCGCGGAAAAAATTTCAATCGCGCGCAAAATTCCGTGTTCGTCGCATTTTTCCGCAAGACTTTTTAGCTGTAAAAACTTATCGTTTGGCAAGCCTAAAAGTTTTTGAGCTTTTTCGCACGTTTTAATTATTAGCAGATCACGCAACGAAGAGCATACGTCGTTGTTTAAAACGCCCACGCTTTTACCTTTTCCGCACAGCGTTTCTACACGCGTAAGCACGTCGCCGGGGTTTCCGCAAAGCATGCTTTCAAGCATTTTTTGAATTTCGCCTTTATCGGAAGCGCCAAGTACCTCTAAAACGTCGTCGTAAGTGAGTTCGCCCTCGCTATACGAAACGCACACGTCCGCAACCGAAAGCGCGTCGCGCATGCTGCCCTCACCCGCGCGCGCGATTAAATCAACTGCTTCTTTTTGATATTTTTTGCCTACTTTATCGTAAATTTTGCAGATATAATCGGCAATTCTATCGGTAGGAATAAGTTTAAAATCGAAGCGCATACAACGCGACAATATGGTTGACGGAAGCTTTTGCACCTCTGTGGTGGCTAAAATAAAAACTGCGTGCTCGGGCGGTTCTTCCAGGGTTTTTAGCAAAGCGTTAAACGCCTCGGCGGTGAGCATATGCACTTCGTCGACGATGTAAACCTTATATTTACCCGCAACGGGGGGGTATTGCACTTTATCGCGCAAATCGCGCACGTTTTCGACCTTATTATTAGAAGCGGCGTCCATCTCGATAATATCCAAGTTCGCGGGATCAGCCAGCTTTTTGCACACCTCGCACTCGCCGCACGGGCTGCCGTTTTTGGGCGACAAACAGTTTATAGCCTTAGCGAAAACCTTAGCCGCCGTGGTTTTACCCGTTCCGCGCGCACCGCAAAACAAGTAGGCGTGACCTACTCTATCCGATTTTATTTGGTTTACCAGCGTTTGAACCACGTGTTCCTGACCTATTAACGTTTCAAAATCGGTAGGTCTGAACTCGCGATATAATGCAAGATAAGACATTTTTCTCCTTTATTTTACAACGCCTCTATTTTCTTTTTAATGCGTTGCATGGCGTTATCTACGCTTTTGCCGTCGCGCCCGACGCGCTCGCCTATTTCCGCGTAAGAAAGCCCTTCTAAATATAACTTTAAAACTATAATTTCGAGCTTTGAAAGTTTTTTGTTTATTGCTTGAATAAATTCGGCGGAATTTTCGCCGTCGATAAGCTTATCTTCGGGGTCGTCGCTTAAAAGTTTTTGTAGCTCAGTTGACGGGCCGTAAATAGAAACGTAATCGATAAGCGGCTTGTTCTTATAACTTTTTGCGCTTTTTACCGCCGATATTATTTTTGAACGTATGCAAACGTAGGCGTAAGTTTTAAAGCTACCGCGGGCGCTGTCGTAACTATCCGCCGCCTTTAACAACCCCAAAAAACCCTCTTGCAAG
>CAYZWD010000205.1:0-2543 GCA_964482115.1 uncultured Acidiphilium sp.
TCACGGGTAAGCAAAAACTCGTCGATACCGGCGGACGGGTAGACAAATTCAAAAAAAGATACGGTATTTAACCGCATGGCAAAGGAGGTCGAGTTTTTTTGTAATTTCGGCTTCCTTTTGTTCATTTACGAAAAAAAATTGATATGAAAATAAAGGATAAAAAACAAAAAACAACACAAATCGGCGGGCAAGCGGTAATCGAAGGCGTTATGATGCGCGGCAAAAGCTCTATGGCTACCGCCGTGCGCGACGAAGAGGGTAATATTCGCTTAGAAACAAAAAGGCTTACTCCGCCCGAAAAAAAGCACTGGTTTGTTAAACTGCCGATAATTCGCGGTATGATAAGCTACGTGCAGTCGCTTTTTGGCGGAACAAAAGTGCTTATGCGTTCTGCCGAAGTATTCGGCGAAACCGAAGAACCCACTAAGTTTGAAAAATGGACGGCTGAAAAGCTCCGAGTGGACGTTATGAGCGTGGTTTTGGTTATAGCCACGGTTTTAGGTATTGCGCTTTCGTTAGGGCTTTTCGTGGTGTTGCCGCAGCTTGCCGCTAACGGCGTTAGCGATTTAGTTGCGCTTTGTGGCGGCGTTTTAAGCAAAACGGGCATTTGGTACAATTTAATAGAAGGGTTTATCAGAATAGTTATATTCGTTTGCTATATACTTTTAACCTCGCTTACAAAATCGGTTCGCAGAGTTTATATGTATCACGGTGCGGAACATAAAACCATAAATTGTTACGAAAGCGGCAAACCGCTCACGGTTGAAAACGCCAAAACTTCTTCTCGCTTGCATAACCGTTGCGGAACGACTTTTATGTTTTTCGTAATGCTTATAAGCATTTTGGTTTTTTCAATAGTAAACAGCGTTTTGCAGTTGGAGGGCGCGCTCAGAATGCTTTGCAAAATAGCGCTTATGTTCACGCTCGTTTCGGGGCTTTCTTACGAGCTGTTAAAGGCGCTTGCCAAAAGTAACAGTCCGTTTTTATTTCCGCTTAAAGCCCCGGGGTTGCTACTTCAAAAAATAACCACTATCGAGCCGGACGACGATATGCTGGAGGTTGCTATCGCCGCTTTTAACGAGGTTCTTGCAATGGACGCCGACGAAACTATTAAGGAACGGCAGTTCGTTACTTCGATGAAAGCCGACGACTTGCTTAAAAAAATCGACGAAATTTTAAAAGGCGGTAAAGACTACGAAAAAAGCGACGGCGAATGGATAGTTTCATTAACGCTAGGCGTCGCACGTTCGGCACTCGGCTCGTGTAAAACAGTGGTTAAGCCTTCTAAAGTGGACTTAGCGCTTTCTTACGCGCGCGAACGAGCAAAGGGCAGACCTCTTTGTTACGTTATAGGCGATTGCGATTTTTACGGAATTAAAATAAAAACAGACGAGCGCGCGCTTATTCCGCGCCCCGAAACCGAAGAGCTTTGCGCCTGGGCGTTAGAGTTTTTAACCCCCGCGGATAAAGTTTTAGATTTGTGCACGGGCAGCGGCGCGATTGCCGTAACGTTGGCGCTAAAATCGGGCGCAAACGTTTTTGCAAGCGATATCAGTGCGGAAGCTTTGTCGCTCGCTAGCGAAAACGCGCAAAACAACGGAGCTAGCGTTACTTTTATTCAAAGCGATTTATTTGCCGAAATTAAAGATAAATTCAGCGTTATAATAAGCAATCCGCCTTATATTAAAAGCGCGGACATTGCCGAGCTTGAAGAAACCGTAAAAAATTACGAGCCGCACATTGCGCTCGACGGAGGGGCGGACGGGTTTGATTTTTACCGCGCAATAGCAAAAAGCGCACCCGATTATTTGTTCGAGGGCGGCGTTTTATTACTTGAAGCGGGAATAGATCAAGCAACGAGCGTTGCCGAGCTTTTGAACGAGGCGGGATTTTGCTCGGTTGAAATAAAATCGGACGTGTACGGCGTTCAACGAATGGTTAAGGCTATAAAAAAATAACTAATAAAAATTCGCATAACTAATATTAATCTATAAAATTTTATGCGGATTTTTATAGCGGTGAAATAAATGATTGAAAAACTTGAAAAAATATTAGGCGTTTACGAGGAGCTCACTAAACGCGCTTCCGATCCGACGGTGATTGCCAAGCAAGAAGAATACGTTAAGGTAACAAAAGAACGCGCGGATATGGAAGAAACGGTGCAAAAATACCTAGAATATAAAGAGGTTTTTAAGCAAAAGGAACAAGCCGTTGAACTGCTTGCCACAGAAACGGACGTTGAAATGAAAAAACTTTTAGAGCAAGAGATATCCGACTGTTCTGAAAGTTTAGAAAACGTAACCGAACAGCTTAAAATTTTGCTTTTACCCAAAGACCCTAACGACGATAAAAACGTTATTTTAGAAATTCGCGGCGGCGCGGGTGGTGAAGAGGCTGCGCTTTTTGCCTACGAACTTTATAGAATGTATGTAAAATACGCCGAGAGAAATCGTTGGAAAACAGAGGAAATAGACAGTAACGAAACCGAGCTTGGCGGCATTAAGGAAGTAACTTTTTCGGTTAGCGGAAAGGGTGCTTACAGT
>CAYZWD010000206.1:0-2539 GCA_964482115.1 uncultured Acidiphilium sp.
ATAAGGTAGAATATATATAGCAAAAATTTCTTGCTGGAGGAGCAAAAATATGATAAAAATTATTTGCGGCGAAAAAGGCACGGGCAAAACTAAAATTATTACCGATCTCGTTAACGACGTCGTTAAAGAGGCTAAGGGTAATGTAGTATTTATTTCTGAAAAGAAATCGTATTCTGCAAATATCGATTTTAACGTAAGATGCGTTTTCACCGAAGATTACGCCGTTTCGAATATATCCGCTTTCGTTGGGTTTATCGATGGGCTTATGGCCGGCAATTCCGATATCGAATACATATTTGCAGACGGAATTATGCGCATTGCCGATTGCGGCGTTAACGATATGTCCGCACTATTCGAAGAGGCTGAAAAGCTCGAAAAAGAATACAGCGTTAAGTTCGTGTTCACCGTTTCGTGCGCTAAAGAAAACTTGCCCGAATATATGGCAAAGTTTGCTAACTAATAAAAGCTTGCAAGCTACTACTAGAAAAAAAATAAATTAACGCTGTTCGGCGGGCAAAAAACACGCCCGCCGACGTTTTTAATTTTGGTTTACTTTTTAACGGGCGTATTGCCCCGTTTTTAATAAATATCCGCCGTTTTGCGGGTATATAATTTTTAATTATTAGCACTTCATTTGCGATTTGTTTATTATGAGCGATAAAAAAATATTATTCAGTGCGGTTCAGCCTTCCGGCACGCCCACGATTGCAAACTATATAGGGGCAATGCGTAATTTCGTTGCTTTGCAAAACGAATACGATTGCATTTATTCCGTTGCGGATTTGCATACGTTAACCGTAAAGCAAGTTCCCGCCGAGCTTAGGGCTCGCACCTTAAACTTGGTTGCTTTATATTTAGCTTGCGGGGTAGATCCCGAAAAATCGGTGGTTTTCGTGCAGTCGCACGTGCCCGCGCACGCAGAGCTTACGTGGATATTAAATACCGTAACTTACCCCGGCGAGCTTTCTAGAATGACGCAGTTTAAAGATAAATCGTTGCGCCATGCCGATAACGTTAACATGGGGCTTATGGATTACCCCGTGCTTATGGCTGCCGATATTTTACTTTACGGCGCGCACGTAGTACCCGTAGGAAAAGATCAAAAACAGCATCTTGAAATAGCACGCGATATAGCGGAGCGTTTTAACAACCGTTATTCACCCACGTTCGTAGTGCCGGAGGGTATTATTCCTAAGGTAGGCGCAAACGTTATGAGTTTGCAAGATCCGGAACATAAAATGTCTAAAAGCGACCCTAACGAAAACGCGTTTATTTCTTTAACGGACGATAAAGATACCATTATCCGCAAGGTTCGCCGCGCGGTTACCGATAGCGACAACAAAGTGGCTTACGACTCAGCTCGCCCCGGAATAAGCAATTTGGTTGCTATTTACAGCGCGTTTACGGGGCTTTCGCTCGACCAAATAGAGGCTAAGTTCGCAGGCGTAGGATACGGCGAATTTAAAAACGAGGTCGGAGAGGCTATTGCTTCGGTAATCGTCCCTATAAACGAACGCAAAAATCAATTGCTCACCGATAAAGCTTATTTAGAAAACGTTATGAAAGACGGTGCTGAAAAAGCTAATTATTTAGCTAAAAAAATGCTCGGCAAGGTTTATAGAAAGGTCGGGCTGTATCAGCTAGGGGGTAAGTAATGTTCGGTTACGTTAAGCCGGATACGCCTTATTTATATATGAAAGACGACGTGCTTTACAAAGCTCTTTATTGCGGGGCGTGTAAAAGCATAGGTTGTGCGTGCGGGGCGGCTGCTAGGTTTACGCTCACTTACGATATTGCGTTTTTGTCGGCTATAACCCATAATTTACTCGGAATCGACGTAAAAATCGAACGCAAGCATTGTATTGCTCACCCTTTTTCTAAGCGCCCGATTGCAAAGCCGGACGATTTATCGTTGATTTTGGGCAGTTTGAACGTTATTTTGGCGTATTTCAAACTGTCGGACGACGTTGCCGATAACGGCAGAGGGCGTTTTAAGCGGCTTTTAGTTAACCGCGGGTTTAAGCGCGCGGCAAAGGCGTGCCCTAAACTTTGCGAAATAGTTAAAGTCGAATACGAAAAACTTTCGTCGCTTGAAAAGGGCGGCGAAACGCGCATAGACGTTATATCGGACCCTTTTGCGAGCATGCTGGAAAGGTTGTCTAGCGAGCTGTTAGGAGATAAAACTACCGAATATACTAAACTGTTTTTTTATAATTTAGGCAAGTGGATTTACGTTATCGACGCGCTTGACGATTACGACGAAGATATTAAGAAAGGCAATTACAACGCCTTTTTTGCGGCGTATAAAGCCGAAAATTTTGAAAAACTCAAACAAAACGCCGCAGAGGACGTTAACTTTATTCTTTCCGCTATTATTTCTTGTATAGACGAAGCTATTAGTAAGCTAGAATTTAAGTTTAACGCAGATTTAATACGTAACGTTGCCTCACGCGGGGTGAAAGCCAGAACGAAGGCGGTTTTAAACGAACCGCAAAATAATAAAAAAAGCAAAAAAAACGAATACGACGCTTATTAAGCG
>CAYZWD010000207.1:0-2534 GCA_964482115.1 uncultured Acidiphilium sp.
GGTCAGAGTCCGTAGCCTTACCGCTTGGCGACACCCCATCGCAAACGACTTATATTTTAGCATATCGCTTTATATTTTTCAAGCGTTTTAAGCGGCAAATGCACATTTTAATAAATTTTTAGCCTAAAATTCCTAAACGGCGGCAAACGATTTAATTATTAAATTATTTTTGTTAAAACGCGCAACGACTTAACGCGCGCAATGACTTAACGCGCGCAACGACTTAACGCGCGCACCTCTGCCGCAACACGGCTAAAATTACAGCCGCAAGCTACGACAAAAGCTAAATTACGCTAGCCACTCCGTTTGTAAAACGGAAAGTGCGCATACCCTTACCCTTTATTTTATCCGCCGAAATCGTTCTTTCTAAATTATCGATTTCTTCAGTGGTAAGCTCGAAGTTAAGGGCGTTTATAGCACTTTGTAAATGCCCTATATTAGAAGTTCCTATAAGGCTTTGGTTTCCGTATTTAGAAAGCGACCATAAAAGCGCAAGTTGCGATAACGAGCAGCCCTTTTTATCTGCAATTTCTTTAACTTTTTTTATAACAGAAAGGTTATGCTCGCGGTTTTCGGGCGATAGCAAGCCCATCGCCATGCGCGGGTTTTTTGCCTCGACGTTTAAAACGTCGTCGGTAAGCAAACCGTGCCCGACCGAGCCGAACGCCAGCACCTTTACACCTAATTCGTTTGCCGCGGCGATAAGCTCGTTTTCGATACCGCGCGATATAAGCGAATATTCCATTTCGACCGTATCGATTTTATGCACTTTACAAGCGCGGCGCAAGGTTTCGGCGTCTACCATCGTAAGACCTATTTTCCTAACGAACCCGAGTTCGACGAGTTCTGCAATTGCACCGACTACTTCTTCAACCGGTATTTCGGTATCCATTCTTGCGGGCTGATATAAATCGACGTAATCTAACCCTAAGCGGCGCAACGAATACGTTAAATGCGCTTTTACGTTATGCGGTTTTACGTCCAGCCCGTAAATTCCGCCTTGCGGCGAAGGTAAAACTCCGAATTTTACCGATATAAAATAATTATCGCGCGGAACGCCCTTAAGAGCCTCGCCCACGACCGTTTCGCTTTCGCCCGCGCTATAAAATTCGCCGGTATTCAATAGCGTAACGCCGTTATCTAACGCGTAACGCACGGTGTTAACCGAACTTTCGCGATTGCGAAAACACATTCCCATACAGCCAAGCCCCAGCTTGTTAAGTTCTATCATTTTTTTATCCTCCCGCCGGCTAACTATCTCCGTTATCAAAACTTTACGGTTTCCGTTGAAAAATTGCTAAACCACTGAGCCTCTAACCCCGTAAATTTTAAAATGCAATAATCGGGATCGGTTACGCCCTTTTTATAAAAACGACTAAAAAACGGACGCCAAAACTGCGATTTAGTAGGTTGATCGGTTAAAACTTGCATTTCGCCTTTAATCTCCGCGCCTTGAAAAGTTTGCCCCTTCGAATAGAAATATACGCAAGCTTTAGGGTTGCGGCGATAATGCGCCACTTTTCTTGATGACGTGTACGTAGCAAAATAAATATCGGCGCCGTCTATTAAAACCGGCTGAATAAGCGCGCGAGTTGCCGGATATCCGTTTTCGTCGACGGAAGAAATAATAGACGTTTTTTGCCTAGCTATAAAATCGAATATACCTTGTTTAGTCATATAATTAGCAATGAAATTTATCGGTTTCTTTGGGTTTTCTGCCCTTTTCCATAGCCTCTTTCATGGCGGCTTTTCTTTTATAAATTTCGTCGACGCGCGCGTCGACGTCTACGGGCGGATAATACAGCCCGCTTTTTAACGCTTGAACCATTTGTTCGGTGCGGTTGCGAATTTTATATTCTTTGCCGTCTACCACGAAAACGTTGCCCGTCTGCCCGAAAATAAGCTGAACGCCATGTTTCGCACAAGCCGCGTGAACTTTTTCAACCCATTCGTAATGCAGCGGGCGCGAGCCTAAATAGTTTTCGCCCCCGGCAAGCACGGTTTCGATTTTGCCGGTTGCAAGGTAAGGTTCTATATCAACTTCGCCGATAAACGGCTTCAAACTAACCCAGCGGTGCTTTGCGGGCAACGCGAGCAAGTAGGGCATGCGCTCTTCGAGGCGCTTTTGATTTTCGCACGAAACGGAAAACGCAACGTTATCCCACCCCTCGCCCCAATTATATGGTAAGCAATCTATCATGCGGTTTGCGCGCTTAGTTAAAAGCGAAAACGTTACGTCCGGGCGGCGGCGTATAAATTCCCACGCCTCGTTGCGCCACTCGTCAGCCTCTTCCAAAAAGAAATCGCTTGCCATGCATACGCGCACGTACGAGCCGCTCGGCAATTTGTAATTGCCGTTTTTATCCTTTTTTATCGGCAAATTAAAGTCCGATTTGTTTTTTACGACCTCGTTGGTATCTCTGCCGTAGCGCTTATCTAAGAAATAAGCGTAGCAATTTTGGCAACCCTCGCTATATCTGTGACAGCCGTGCCACGGATTCCAAATTTTATCGTTGATATCCATAACTTACCTC
>CAYZWD010000208.1:0-2534 GCA_964482115.1 uncultured Acidiphilium sp.
CGGCAAACGCCTCGTATAAAATACTGTCAAGAGATTCGCCCGCCTTTATGCGATTTTTAAAAATATCGGTTTGCGAACGCAGCTCTTCGTCGCTCATCGCCTCGTATTTAGGCGACATGGCTATAATTTTATCCGCCATAGCGCCTATTTTTTTAAGACTGCGGCGAGAGTCTGCCTCTAAAATATATCTGATAAGTCCCATAATTTATTCTCCGCGAGAAAAATTTTAATAACAATCTAAATAATTATACCCTATTTTTAAGGATATGTAAACAAAATGCGAGCCGTTTTAAAAATTCAATGCTTTTTAGTTCGTATAAATACCGCGTTTACGTTCATTCGGCCTTAATTAAACGATTATAAACTAATGAATTATACGAATAAGCTAATGAATTATACGAACGATAAAATAAACGATAAACGAGCGAAAATCTATATAAACAAACACAAAACGGTTAACGCTATTAAAAACGAAAAATTCAAAATCGTAAACAGCAGCAAATAGCGCCCGCGGTTTTCGGGGTAAGCCTTGCCGTAATGCCCTAGCGATATAAGGCTTGCAAGCGAGGCAATCGGCGTGCCCGCTCCGCCGATATTGACGGCGAGCAGTAAATTTTTATAATCGAGCGTGAATTTAGAAAGAAAAATCGCCGTCGGCACGTTTGAAAACACTTGGCAAGATATAACGCCGGTTAAAAGCGTGCTTTTTTGTAAAAGTCCGCTGACCACGCCTTGCACCGCCGAAACGCGAGCCATATTAGAAGCAAAAATAAAAAAGCAACAAAAGGTTAAAAGTAATGGGTAATCTACTTTTAAATAAGCCTTTCTATCTAAAAACAGCATAAGAACCGCGACTAAAACGGTAACTAAGCGGTAATCGACGACGCGCAAAACCGCCAGCACCGCCAAAACAAAAAAGCAAAAATAAAAGGCGCATTTTACGGGCTTTATTTGATTTTCGGCTTGCTTTTTAAGCTCTAAACTTTCGTTTTTAACCACTAGAACGCACAGTGCGAAAAGCGCTAACGCCGAAACGCAAAACGGAATTGCCATTATGCTTACAAACTCGCCCGCGGCAATAGAATAAAACGAAAACAAATATAAGCTTTGCGGGTTGCCGAACGGCAACAGCATACCGCCCAAGTTTGCCGCGATATTTTGCATAATTACGGTAAACGCGCAATATTTAGGCTTTTCACTTAACGAAAAAACGTTTAACGTTAACGGCAAAAAGGTTAAAAGCGCCATGTCGTTTGCCAAAAACATAGAGCCTATAAAAGTTATAAACACTAACGCGATTACTATTTTGCGTTGGCTTTTTAGCGTTTGAATAAACCGCGTTGCCAAAAACGTGAAAAAGCTCATGTTTTTAAGCCCCGCTATAACCAACATCATTACGAAAAGGTTAGCCAAAGTTTTTAAATCGAAATAGCCTAAATATTGCTCGTCCGGCGGAATTAGCACGACGGAAAAAACCGCAAGCGCGAACGCTATAACCAAAATTAAATTTTTAACGGCGAACTCTTTTATTCGCGCAAACAACACGTTCATTTTTTAACGACATTCCTTCATTAGTTTTTTTATCAATAGCAACGAGCCAAGCGTTGCTTTTTTTGCCGTTTTTTACACAAAAGCCCCGCTATAGGTCGATTAACGGCACTTTCAGCCACCATGGCGCAAGCTTTCTATTTTAATTCTACGCACACTCTACCACGGGTAGAGTTGTTTTTTAGGCTCTACTTTAAACAAAATTACATTTCTACAAAAAACCGTTTTAAGTAGGGTGACCTTTTCGCGCTAGCGGCGTATACTGTAAAGCGTGAACTGCGGAAATGCTTAGTCTAACCGCAATCGTCACACAAAAAAGCCCTGCACTAAATTATTTTAAAGGAGCATTATAATGAGCAAACGAACGGCAACCGTAATAAGAATAATAACAACAGCGCCCGTAACGGCACTGATGCTTTTAATACTTTTAAGGCTTTTAAAAAGCGACTTTTTTATAAACGACCTTCATTTTGTTTTACATTTAAGCTTTTTATGCGCCCTACCCGCGCTATCCTACTTATTTTCACGCACGGTGCCCGCTTTAAAAGCGCGCGGCAGAAGTTTAGAGCGCAACATGGCTATAGTTTTTAGCGTTGCGGGATACGCGGGTTCGTTTATTACCGCGGTATGCTTTACTTCCACCGCATACGAAAAAATTCTTGCCTCAACATACTTGTTTTCCGCGGTGCTTACGGCGTTTTTTACGCTTATAAAATTTAAATCGAGCGGACATGCGTGCGCGCTATCCGGGCCCGCGACAATGCTTTGCTATTGCGTTTCGCCTTGGTTTGCTTTCATGTTTTTGTTGCTTGCGCCCATATACGCGTCGTCGTTAAGGCTTAAAAGGCACACCTTTTTGCAGCTTGTTTGCGGAACGATAATTCCGATTGCGGCAACGTTTATTTCGGTTTTGATATTTTTATAATTCGTAAAAATCGCCACGCCGCACCTATTATCACGCCGCACCTATTATCACGCCGCGCCCA
>CAYZWD010000209.1:0-2518 GCA_964482115.1 uncultured Acidiphilium sp.
GCGGTTATCCCTTCATCGGGATACGAGAGTTCGAATCTCTCCGTTTCCGCCAAAATTCGGTTGCGAGGAAGTAATTTCTTGCAACCGTCTTTTTTAATATTATACGGTGTTTTTAAACTTTTTCAGTTTATTAAACAATAAATTTACCGCTAAAATTTTTTCGGTAAGCGAGGCGTTATGTCTAAATATACTAAAAGCGAAAAAAAGCAAATACTATTAATAGTTATGTGCGTTTTGGTTTATACGGTAAGCTACGTCAGCCGTTACAGCTATAACGCCAACGTAGTTATTATAGAAGAGCTTTTCGGGTTGCCTTCTAAACAAACGGGGCTTGTCGGCACGTTTTATTTCGTGGCGTACGGAATTGGGCAGGTAGTTCACGGCTTGCTTTGTAAACGCTATAATAAAAAAATAATTATTCCGTTAGTTTTGCTCGTTTCGGCTATAATAAACGTAGTTATATTTTTAGGCGTGCCGTTTTCTGCTTATAAATATTTATGGTTTTTAAACGGAATAGCTCTTTCGGTCCTTTGGCCTTCGTTGCTTAACGTTTTAAGTTCTACGCTCGATGCAAAGCTTTTAGATTTAAGCGTAACGCTTATGGCAACGCCGGTAGCGTTGGGTACTTGTATTGCATACGGTTCCAGCGCGTTGTTTAACTTTTTGGGCGATTATAAATATTCCTTTTTATTCGGCGCGATTGCTCCGCTCGTAATGACGTTTATTTGGTTTTTCTCGTTTAATACGTTAACCGAAAACGCTCGCGTTAGCGCGGCGGCTGCTAAAGTTAAGGAAACTGCCGCAGTGGAAAAATCTCAAAGTTCGGCTACGAAGAACGGTAAAAAAGCCGTTACGGCCGCTATTTTAACGTTGTTCATTCTAATAGGTTTGTTTTCCGTTGCAAATAACCTTATTAAAGACGGTCTTAACACTTGGGTACCTAATATTTTAAAAGAAACTTACAACTTTCCCGCGAGTTTATCGATGATTTTAACTTTCGTTCTTCCTATATTCGGAATGGCGGGCGCGGTGTTCAGCGTTTTTATGAACAGATACGTTATAAAAGATTTCGTTTTATTAGACGGACTATTCTACGTTTTAACCGCTCTATTCTTGCTTTTAACTATATTTTCATTGATGTTTAAATGGAGTGCCGTATTTATCGTTATATTCTTCGGAATGATTTCTTTGTTGGCACACTCCATTAACTGCCTTCACACGTCGGTTGCGCCCTTGAAAATGCGCGAAAGCTTTAACTCAGGTGCCGTTGCCGGAATATTTAACGGCTGTTCTTACGCGGGTAGCGCAATAAGCGGTTACGCTTTAGGCGCGCTTTACGACGCTAGCGGTTGGCTTAACGTGTTTTGGTTATTGTTTGCAATTTCCGTCGTAGTCGTATTTTTGGTTTTGTGTTACAGCGCGTTTAATTATATTAACGTTAAACGTCAAAAGAATATTTAACGGATTTTAATAAAATTTAAACTAAAATTAGCTATATAAACATTATACCTTGGCGTAAGCTTTGCGGTAATTTTCCGTGCTTAGCGCCAAGGTTTTTTTGTATGCTTTAATTGCCCATGCAAAGCTATGCCTGTTTTTTTATTAAATTTGGCTTAGAATTCCGCATTTTTACTAACGTTCTACTAAACGGAGAATGGGGATTCTCGGTTTAAGTCGCCTAATTTTCGCTTGTGTAGAATAGCACGCGCGATAATAGATATACCCTCCGCGTTAAGTAGAGATTATTTGCTTGCGCGTAGAGTTTTTTCGCTTTACAACCAAAGCCGCATTTGTTAAAATTCGTAGCGTGCTGGCGGTTGCAAGGCTTTTTTGTTACAAAAATGAATTAAAGCCGCGCAGTAAAAAGCATTCCGTAATTTAATCGCGTAAAAGAAGTGAAAATTAAAATGAGAGAGCGTAAAAATAATAACTCAAAACAAAAAACGGTATATTACGACGACGAGCTAAACGACGAGTTTTCTTCCGCCGTGATAAAAGCAAAAAAAATCGACGGCAGTTATAAATACGAGCGAGACGGTTTTTTTGCCAAAATTTTTTCGTTTATAATTTATAGGCTTATTTTTATGCCGATATCTTACATAATAATCAAGTTAAAATACGGATTAAGAATAGAAAACAAACGCTGTATGAAAGGTGAAAAAAGGGGATATTTCATTTACGCGAACCATACTAGCGCGGGGTGTGATCCGTTTATTCCTACCTTCGTTGCATTCCCTAAAAAAATTTACGTAATAGTGCATGCGGCAAACGTATCGATGCCGGTTCTCGGGCGGCTTAACCCGTATTTGGGCGCGATTCCTTTACCGGACGACGCCGAGGCTACTCGCTCTTTTTTAGCCGTTATTAAAAAAAGAATTTCGCAAAATAAAGCGGTTTGTATTTACCCGGAGGCGCATATTTGGCCGCGCTGCACCAAAATTCGCAATTTTAAAGATTCTTCGTTTCGTTACCCCGTGCAATGCGGTTCGCCCGTTTATTGTTTTACGAACGTTTATAC
>CAYZWD010000210.1:0-2510 GCA_964482115.1 uncultured Acidiphilium sp.
ATTTAGGAGAAAAAACAATGAATAAAACAATTAAAAGAAACGTTTTAATTTCCGCGTTAACGGCAATCGCTTTATGCGTAAGCCTAATTGCGGGCGCAACGTTCGCACTCTTTACTTCGGAAAGTAAGGTTAACGTAGCCGTTACTTCGGGTAAAGTAAGCGTAGTTGCTACCGTAAACACCGATTCGGTTCAAACCAAAAAGCTTTACGACGAAGCTTACTCTAGCGGTTTAGAAAACATGTTCGAAGCGACCGTTGAGTTTGCCGAAGACGGTTCTAGCTTGACAGTAAGCAGAATGATCCCAGGCGACGGTATCAAATTCGATATCGACGTTGAAAATAACAGCAATATTACGGTTAAATACCGCACCGTTATCGCTTGCGAGGTTGACGACGGTTTATTCGAAGGTTTAAACGTAACTATCGGCGGCGTTGCTTACGACGGCGGAACAAAAGTTTCAGCTTATTCCACTTTAGTTGCGGGTGCGCCCGTGGCTTCCGTTCCCGTAGTTATCGAACTACCCGAAACGGCAGGCAACGAATATCAAGATAAAACCTTTAAATTTTCTTACAAAGTAGAAGCCGTTCAAGGTAACGCAAGCGTAAGCGACCCTGCAGACGATATTTACTACGTATACAGCGCAAACGATTTAATGGCTTTACAGAATAAAATCGCCGTTGCTAAGGTTGAATTCCTTAACGATATCGATATGAGCGGCAAGGCTTGGACGGGTTTAAAAGGCGGCGCGCTAGGCGTTAACCTTCACATTCCTTCTTCGGGCATGACTATTATCGGTAACGGCAAAACTATTTCCAACTTAAGCGCTCCTTTAATCGGCGCAACTACTTACCCCGTTACCATCAACGGTTTAACTATTAAAGATAGCACTATTAACGTTCCCGATGAAGATTACAACGGTGCTTTCGTTGCTTACTTCGATGAATGCAGCGTTACTATTAGCGGTTGTGCTTTGAAAAACGCAACTTTAGATTCTGCAACTTCTAAATGGAACGGCGGCTTTATCGGTTATACCAGCGGTACGGCTTTAACTATTAGCGGTTGCACCGTTGACGGTTTAACCGTAGATGCAATAGGTTCGGTAGGCGGTTTCGTCGGGCACGATGCAGCTGCGCAATCTACTTACACTAATTGCACCGTTAAAAACTCCAACTTAACCGCTACGTGCGATGATTTCCGCGTAGGTTCTATGATAGGTACTATTCAAAAAACAACCGCTATAAACGGCGCAACTTCAACTTCTAACGTTTTGAGCATGTTGCATGAAGATACGGGCGCTCAAATTGCTAACCCCGGTCACGAACTTTACGGTCGTATAGTTGTCGGAACCCTTACTATCGACGGGGCTATGCCCGTAGATTCTGCCGAAGGCATCAATGCGGCTATAACTGCGGGTGCTAAGGTTGATCTTGGCAGTGCAACTATTTCTTCTGTTGGCATGAGCGATATTAGAAATGACATATCTATTAAAAACGGAACGCTTGGATTTGGTCAAAGGACGGATTCAGAAAACGGTTCGTATTGGAATTCGGAAACTAAATTTGATTTCCGCCCGCATGAAAGCGGAAAGAAAGCCGAATTTGAAAACGTTACGTTTAAAAACGACTTATTTGGTCAACAGATTAGCGATAGATTCAACAGACCTTTCGGTACACAAGCCGCGCTTGAGTTTTATCCGGAAGTAGCAAATATGGAAACCGAGATCGTTTTCAAAGATTGCACTTTTATAAATGAATACGTTCATATTCAAGGTAATGCAGACATTGATTCTACCACCGTTAACGTAACCTTTGAAAACTGCAATTTTACGATCAAAGGATATCAGAGTGCTATTAGTTTTCAAGCTAATGTTTCGGGCGTGGTAACGTTTAAGAATTGCACTTTTAACTTTGAATCTACCAGCACGCAAAAAGTCGTCGACGTTATGCCTATTAACGGAATAACCGTTAATTTCGTTGGTAGCAATACCGTTAACGGAACGGCAGCGGAAGAAGGTGCTGAAGTTATTATTTGTTCGAAAAAAATGAGCGGTGAATACGCGTCTACTATAAACGGCTTAGAAAACGTTACCGTAACGGGTATAGCAGTTAAGTAAGTTCAGCATACCGAAAATTGGAAGAAGAACGCAACCGTAGTAGCAACTTGGGTAATTTAATTATCAATAACAATTAAATACACACACTTTATCACCTATAAAAGGGGGGGCGGCTTAGTTAGCTTTAGTTAGCTTTTAAAGTCGCCCCCGCTTTTTATTTGTCGGTTTTTAAAGCCGTTTTCGTTTATTATTGTCTGTTTTTAACAAAACGCTTGTTTTGTTTTTAATTTAAAAGACTTGCCTAAAGTGCCGTTAATCGACCTATAGGCGGGCTTTTTTTCTTTTAATAGTTCCACCATTCGCCGTTTAGCGTTTTATCGTAAATAATAACGCTGCCCGCGTTTATTTCTTCGCCGTAAAGTTCCGCGCCGCCGCAAACACAGTAGGGTATAAGCA